>DATJEQ010000017.1:0-5114 GCA_035496495.1 Polyangiaceae bacterium | reverse complement strand
CGGAGCGAGCACTTGATCTGGTTTTCCGAACGGCTCCAGATCGTAGCCCATCTCACGGGCGAGCTTCAGGCAGTGCCGCATCCAGACACTTGTGTCGGCGAGTGCCTGCGGCCAGTCGAATTGATTCCCTACAAATCGTCGGTCGAAAAATCGGGGCTGGCCGTACGCGGCGAGCCCCATCAATTTTCCGGGTGGCCCCACATCGCCCATTCCAAGATGTACCCCCACGTTCTCATAGAGAGCCCCAATTACAAGATGGTGCGGAGTGATGGGATGGATGCGGTGCCCCTCTCCCCATAGGAACATGCCACTGAGATCGCCCTTGCCGCTGGGAAACCCGTCGTGGGTCAGAATCGCAGCTTTGTCGAAACCGGACTGATAGAAGTTTGACGCAGCATGGGCCATGTGATGAGCGATGAAATACCCCGGCAGATCGTGGCCTGCAGCTCGCACACTCACCGGATAGTGAAAGCCATGCCGGACCGATTCGTTTTGGAAAATAGCCGCGTAGTTGGTTGCGGCGATCTGATTCAAGGGAGCGTCTGCCCAATCTGGTGAGCTGATAAAATTGTTCATGGTGCCAATCCATGAAAAATCCTCGCGCCGACGCGTTCGATGTTCGGGGAACGCGTGCCCATAGTGCCGATAGAGGTACGAGTTGGCATGGCGCGGCTCATAAAATATGTCTATCAAGCAGTGCACAAGCAGCTCGTTGGGGTCGAGCTTTTGCGCCTGGATCAAATCTTCCAGCGGACAGGGCGCCCGATGCTTGGGATGCCGCTCCAGCCGGATCGAGAATGCGGCTGGGTCATCGATGATCAATTCGACGTTCTGGGTGGAGGTGATCGCGCAGTAATCAATTTGATCCCAACGCAAATGCGCCTCATTCAACGCCATTTGGATGGTTTTGAACTCCAGAGAGATGGCGTGTTTGATGCGGGAATGCCGCTCTCTCATCACGTAAGCTGCGATTTCCCCGTCCTGTAGAACGCACGCCGCGGCATCATGACCAAAATGAAGCCCGAGAATGTTCATGCTCTAAGCCCTTGTTCTCAGGAACTTCCCTTGTCGGTAGATCAGCGCGTACGCCACCGCAAAGCAGACGTAGGTGAGGGCCATGACTTGCCACAGGGCAGTGGGGGGAAAATGCAGGAAGGTGGTGACGGCCAAGCTGAGGGGCAATTGCACTAGCAATACTACAGCGAGATCGATGATCAAGGTGAGGCGAGTGGCGCCAGCGCCTTGAATGGCGGAGCCGAGCACAATGCCGGCGCCTAACCCCACGTAACTGGGGCTCACCCACCTGAGATAATCGTGCGCGGTTTGCACCACGGCAGGGTGCGGATCGAAAAAGCCGACGATCCGATCGCCCCAGAACCAGCACATCACCGAGAAGCCGGCCATCATCAGGAAATTGTAGGCGCTGAGCAGCAGCCCGCTGTTGAAGGCACGCCGCAATTGCAGTGCGCCCATGTTCTGCCCCATGAACGTCTGCGCCGCGCTGCCCCAACCGAGGCTCACGAACAGCACCATCGTCTCTAGGCGCAGCACGACGCCGAGCGCGGTGACAGAGGACTGATCTTCGGCGCTGGAGTACGCGCGAGTGACCAACGAAATCAGCAGCAAGATCCCCAAGATGCGCACCACCAATTGGGAGCTGGTGGGCCAAGCAAGGCGCAAGATTTGGCGTACCGTGGGCCAGTGCGGCAGGGTGCGACTTTCGCGGTGGAACAATTTGAATCGGTACGCCGCGATGGCGATCAACGGTAACAAGGGCACCATCCGCGCGATCACCGTCGCCCAGGCCGCGCCCAGAAGCTCCAGCCTTGGAATGCCGAGGGCTCGCGCAATGGGTGGCCCCCAACTGAACACTGGGGGAGCCTCACCGGGGCCGTACACGAACAGCACGGCGAGCAGCAGATTGATCACGTTGCCCAACACCAGGAACGTGATGGGCGTCTTGCTGCTGCCCAGCGCGCGTAAGATCGTCGTCAGGTGCAGCAGCAGAAATATAGTGAAGCTGCCGCCCACCATGATTTGAAGGTAACGGCCGGCCACCAGCGCCATTTCCCCTTTAGCGCCGATCAGGTCCTGCATCACGAACTCGGAGCCGAACGCCGCGAGTAACGCGAAGGCCGCGCTCATCGCGAGCAAGATCAGCGACGACTGCCACGCCACTGCGCGCACGCTGGCTTCGTCCCCCGCCCCATGCCGCCTGCTGAGCAGCGTCCCGGTGGCGATGGAAATACCGTAACTGACGATAGTGCCCAAGGCGGAAACCTGATCGCAAATGCCAATAGCGGCGAGTCCCTGGCTGCCCACGTCGCCTTGGAGCCGCGCAATGATGTAGGCGTCGACGAGATTGAAGCTCGTTTGCATTCCCATGCCCAAAGCCAGCGGAAAACCGAAGCGCGCCGCATTCGACCACAAGGGCCCGCTCAAGATCGGGCTTTTGGCTCGGCGCTCCTGCCGGTTCATCGGCGCGTGCCCACGGCTTTGCGTTTGAAGCAGGTATGAGGAATGCCGGTTTTTTTGCGCAGGGGCGCAGTCAGCGTAATGAATCTAGCCGTCCGCGGGTCGTTGTAACCGCTGACCATGAAGGGCTCGTTCTCGGCGTTCTTGAGCGCGTAATGAGCAGCAATACGCGCCATCAACAATTCACGCACATACTTGCCTACCAACGACGCCAGCATCACCAATGGATCGCTCGCGTCGGCGTCTTGCATAAAATGCAGCTCACCCAAGCCAGGGAATTGGTAGGCGCTGTGTCTTTTTTCGAGCTTCATCACCGCATGCAAGCGATACGACAGCGGGCCAAAGAAACGCGAATAATCGGCAATTCCACCGACTTTACCACACACGGCACGCACTGGCGCACCTGCTAATTCTTGTAACGCGATCACCAAGCGTTCCATTGAATGCAAATCGGAAACAAAGCGGTTGCCCCCGTCGACTTTCGCCGAGTTGAGCAACTTGGTGCAGGTGATGCTCGTTTTCACCGCCGTCACACGCAGGCCCTGTGCCGCCAGCCAGCTCAAGTGCCCGCTGGCGCGCTCAACCATTTCTGACGGCGCGGTGAATTCTTCGTGACCGTCTCGCCAACATTGTTCTTTGGCAGCGCTCGGGCAGGGTGACTGAAGGTCCGCCAGTGTTTCCAACGTGAGCGCTTGAAACAGTGCGGCCGGATTTTGCGCGCTCGGGCCAACCAGGGCCCGGACCCAAGCCTCTGCCAATTCAATGTTCCCGTGTGACACCAAACGTTTCGAATCGTTCAGATCATTTTTCACGCGCTTGGGCAGTCGTTTCCAAAGCTTGTCCGCACTTGCGCTGGAAATTTCGGCGAGCACTGCCGTGACCACCAGCGGCCCGAGTTGTGCCCCCAGACCATTTTCGTCTGCGCCGATTCGAAACGCGTGGCTCATTGTGCACAACAATAGGCGATCTTGCGCTTGGTGGCAGTCATTCGCCGGGGGAGTCGTCCGTCCGTCCGGGCGGCGGCGTAACTCGGTTAATGACAATTGGGAGAGGAATTTCGCTCCAGTGGAGTACAGTTTGTCGCAGCGGCGCGTGCTGCCACAATTGAAGCCCATGGTCACTGATACAGCCAAAGTTCAGCGCGTGTTGGTCGTCGAAGATGATCCGGCGATTTCAATGCTCATCACGCGTGCGTTGGAGCAGCAATACGATGTCACCGCCGTTGCTGACGGCAATGCCGCGGTGCAGCAAGCGACCGAAGACAAGCCCGATCTGATCCTGCTCGATGTGAACCTACCGGGAATGGACGGGTTTGAAGTGTGTCAGAGCCTCAAATCAGATGCGCGTTTTCGGCGCACCCCGGTGATCTTCGTGACCGCGAGGGATCGCCCTGCCGACACCATCAAGGGCATTCAAGCCGGTGCGCGGCACTACATTTTCAAGCCGTTTCGCCTGGAGGATCTGATGTCGAAGGTGCGGCGCGCGTTGATGGGGTCAATCCCGCCGCCGGCTGCCACCAATCCGTGATATCGTCCCGCATCTGCGTGGTGTGACGATGCGAAACTTCGGCGTAGGAGCCGCTTTCCTGTGGGCCGCTTTCCTGCGGGCCGCTTTACCGCTGGCCGCTTTGCTCTTGGTTCAAGGCATTGCGGGTTGTGCGGCGAAGGACACCGCCGCGGTGAACATGAACGCCAACGCTGCCGGAGCGGCCGGGTCGACGGGCGGCGCGGGGAGCGCTTCGGCAGGTTCGAGTGGGCTTGCTGCAAGCAGTGGAGCGTCGGGCTCAAGCACCGGTACGGCTTCGGGGGGAATGCCTTCACTGGGCGGTGCAGGAGGAACAGCGACCGCAGTGGGAGGCAATTCTGCGGGAGGCAGTTCTGCGGGAGGCAATGGCGGCGCAATGAGCCCGGGTGGAACGTCGAGCGGTGGCGATTCGACCGGGCTCGCCGGCTCAGGCGCAGGGGGCGTTGCGAATGCCGGGGGTGCTGCAGGTTCAGCTGGTGCTGCGGGCTCGTCGCAGGGCGGTAATGCGCAGGGCGGCGCATCGGCGGGCGGCAGAGTCAATCTTGCACTCATGCAGCCGGCGACCGCTTCCTCCGTGGAACACGCGGGGCATGAGCCGAACATGATCAACGATGGGGACCAAGTGACGCGCTGGGTCGGCGGCACCGCAGTGTATCCGCAATGGAATCAGATCGATCTGGGAGCCCCGCACAACGTCGATACCGTGATCGTGTGGCCCTACATGCTGCGCGCCTACCAGTTTCTCGTGGAGGGGTCTTTGGATGGTGTGACCTATTTCACGTTGGCCGATGAGCAAGCCAACACCACCGGCGGCGATTCGATTCCCGTTGGGTTCGCGGCTCAAAGCGCTCGCTATGTGCGCATCACCATCACCGGCGCATCCGTCTACATGGATGGTTGGTCAGCGATTGACGAGCTGGAAATCTACGAAGCGCCGTGAGCGGTCTCGCTGAACAGGCTCAAGCGAGCAGTTCGGCTTTACCCTTGGGGAAGCCTACCGGTTGTTTCACCGCGTAGGAAAGGGTGAGGATCTCGATCAGCACAGTGCGATACAGCTGGTGCACGTCGTCGACGTCGATGGTGTCCGCGTGCGCTTGCAACGTCGCGTCCAGGTG
>DATJEQ010000016.1:0-9018 GCA_035496495.1 Polyangiaceae bacterium | reverse complement strand
TTGGGCGCGCCCCAAAATGACTCCCGCAAATCAACCCGGGAGAGGGGTTGGGGCACACACCATTGAGGCGGTGCCATGATTTGGCAAATCTGGGGAAAGAGGAGAGTTGTGCACCTGAGTGTGGAAACCGCAGCTTGCAGCAACCTTCGCTACTGCAAACAGCAGACCGCGCAGTCGTAGACGGCGAGATTTGGCTTACCTGTGCATACAGTGGGATCGCATGTCACCGCGCCGTAAGATCCGCAGGAGCGCACGCAGGCGCCGTTCACTTCAATGGAGTGCGGGGGGCTGCACGTCGTGGTGTTGCCGGGGGGTTTGTCAGCGAGGCTCGTGATGTAGAGCCGATCGAGCTGTGCGGCGGTGACCGCGTTCGCAATCTCCAGTCGGTGCGCGCCGCTTTCAAGCGTAAAGACCAGAGCAGAGTTGTAATCCGTGTTGTTATGGAAATCGTCCCAGAACCACACATCTCCGGTGGAGATGCGCCAGAGGAACCAAGTCTGTTCGTCGATGCGGAACCAAAATCGATTGTGCTCGGCGTCGGGTGAATGAATGCGCCCCCAAAAAACATAATCACCCGCAGCACTCAGGGTGAAATCGTAAACCGCACGCGCAGTGCCTGGCGCGTTGTCGTCCGTCGCGGCTTCGGTCGCTTCGATGAACTGCCCCCCCGACGCGTCCGTACCTGAACCCACAGAAAGTGGACCTGAAATCTGGCCCTGCTCGGCTTCCAAGTAGAACGCCGCGGGCTCAGTGGGCGCCGCCGCATCAATGGCGGGCGCCGCGTCGGGCGGTGTCATGGATGGATTGGGCTGCGTGCCCCCGCCGCTTCCCCCTACCGATGCTTGCCCTCCTGAGGCAACGCCGCCCGCTGGCGGTGCCCACACGCCGATCACGGTGTCGTGATCGCCGCACGAGAAGAGCAGCGCGCTGTACGTCAGCGCTGCCCCAATAAGCCCCGTGGCTCTAACTCTCACTCGGGCGAACTTAGCGCCAGCGGGCACACCGCGGAAGCCCCAATGCCACCGGAGCTAGCGCCGCGAACACCAATGCGACGGCAGGAATTGTGCGGGGTTGCCCTAATTTGCCAAGATTGCCTGAGCGTGCGCGGCATAGGGGCTCTTCGGGAAACGCTCTAGGAATTGCTTGGCCCGCGCCTTGGCGGCAGTCGTGGAGCCCGCGGCGGAAAGCGCGGAGATGCGCAAAGTCTCGCGTTCTTGAATCAACGCACCGTGGGCAAACCGCTGATCCAGTTCATCGAGAACGCGCAACGCCTGTTGCGGATTGCCCGAATGATCCAATGCTCGCGCTTGAAGCAACAATCGATTTTCCTCTTTCAGTGCGTCAGCGCTTGACTTCACAGAAGAGCTCGGCGCTTCCGACTTGGCTGAGTCGGGGATCACTTCAATTGTGGGCGCAGCTGGCGCTGGCACGCTCACCGGCGGCGACACCGCAATCGGCTTGGCTGCGCCGCGCGCTGCGGGATTCACCACCGCAGCTGCGGGTGCGCTGATTACCGGCGGCGGCTGCGCGGCTGAGTGCGCCAAATACAAACCTCCGCCCACCACCGGAGCTGCGACGATCAAAGCCAACCCCGCTTTGGCGACCAATGACGCACCCAAGCTCGTCGTTGCCGCTGCCGCTTTTCCGGCAGCTGCGGCAGCCGTGGTTTCGGCGGCCACATTCGTCGCAGCTACCGCTTTGATTGCGGCTGTTCCCGCCGCGGTGGTGACCCCTGCCGCGATCACCCCCTGAGCCATCATGCGCTGCCACACCGCCGACTGCGCTCGGCCATCAGGGCGCAAACTGCCGAGCAATTCACGCTCCAAAGCGCCCGCCGCATCCGACGCTTGTGTGTCGAGCAGCCTCGTTCCCAATAGCCTCTGCGGATCCGTCATTGCATCACCTAACCCACATTTCTGTTACCGAGCGCAGTTAAATTCAGTGTCGATTGCGTGGCTGGATTTGATTTTGTGTTCGTAACATCAGGCCCCGCTAACAGGCGCTCCACCTCTTGGCGGAATGTTTCCCGCGCAATGCGCAACCGCGAACGCACCGTGCCCAGCGGCAATTCGAGTTCAGCCGCGATCTCCTCACCCGACAACTGTTCCAATTCGTAGAGAATGAATACCTCGCGTTGTTTTTCGGGCATGCCGTCCAGCACCGCGCGCGCCAAATCCACGCGCTGTTTCTGTTCGGCTCCGTGCGCAATGCTGTGCAATTCGTCGCTGCGCTCGGTGATCTCCATCGCGTCTGTTGCGATCTCGCGTCGGATGGGAGCCGATCGTCGGTAGTCGCTCGCGACGCGTCTGCAGATTTGATAGATCCAAGTGCGCAGGTTGGCCCGCCCTTCGAACTCGGGGTACTTGCGGAACACCACGACGAACACGTTCTGTGTGCCGTCCATCAAGTCGTGCTCGGCGACCCGCAGCCGCCGCAGGGCGTGCCACACGCCCTCGAAATGGACCTCGTACAGCGCGCGGAACTCGGCCTGCGTCAATGCACGCCCCAAGCCGTTGGCCACTGTTACCTCTGCCACACTCAATAATAGTGGTAACAATCCCTATTTGGATCAACTGTGCCGGTAAGCCTTGGATTAGGCAGACAATTCCATGGATCGGGGTGTTTCACACACAGCGGATCACCGGCGCCTGACGCCGCTCAGGTTGCGGGGTTTTGGGTTGCGGGGGTTTGGGTTGCGGGGGTTTCTGCTCGTGGCCGTATTGACCCGAGGCACCGCTTGGGCTGCCAGCTCCGGTTGGCTTGAGGTGGAACGCGACGAGGAAGCCCAAAGCTGCCCTGAGGTCGATGCATTGCGCAGCTCGGTGGAGCGTTTGCTGGAAACGCCGCCCAGCGCCGGGACCCCACTGATCCACGTCACATTCCATAAGGAAGGCGCGTTGCTCAGCGCCCGTTTAACGCGCATCGGCGACGAGGCTGCCGCGCGCGAACTGCGTGATTCCCACAGCGATTGCGAAACACTGACTCAGGCTGTTTCGACGACCGTGGCCTTGATGCTCGAGACGCGCGTCACATTGCCGGAACCCGCGCCCGTCGGCTTCGCCGAAGCCCCTAAAATCGTGCCGGCTCCTGATGTGGTCCACAATTACGCCTGGTTTGAGGTCAGCGGCGGGGCGGCATTGGGCGTGGTGAATGGGGTGAGCCCGGAGCTCAGCGCGAGCGGAGTGTTCAGGCACGATGCATTTGATTTCAGTGTCGGCGCGCTGTGGATCTTGCCCAAGCGAATTAGTTTGGGCCCAGGGCACGTCGATGCGCACATCGTTGCACTCACAAGCCGGGGTTGTTGGGCGCCACTCAATCAACGCGAAGCGACGTTGCGCGGTTGCACTGGATTTTTTGCTGGGATATTCCAAGCGCAGGCTCGCGGTTACACGCGCGATCTGCAGACCTCAAAGCCCTGGTTGGCGGTGCCCTTGGAGTTGTCGTTGGGGGGCCAGATCACGAGCAGCGACGGATTGTGGCTTGGCTGGAGATTGGGCGCGACACTGCTTGCACCGCTGCAAAGGCAGACTTTCAGCGTGCAAGGGTTGGGGCGCGCGGTAGATCCCAGTCGGCTGCAAGGTTTAACTTGGCTAGGGCTGGAAGCCTATTTGCGCTAAAATCACCGTGCCGGCGCTGCACTGCTGATCCATTCCAAGCCACCCTGCCACTGTTCTGGCAGCTTCACGGAAAAGCCGGCCTTCTCATGCGCAACGCTACTCGATTTTTCTGCTCTGTGTGCGTCCTCGGGCTCGCCGGGTGCAGCGGGTCCATCGAAAAGCCTGGCGGCACGACAACTGCGCCGAGCGATCCCGCTGCGACGGTGGGAGGCTCGGGCGGCGGTTCGACTGGGCTCACCGCAGGCAGCGGCGGCGGGCAGAACTCGACAACCTCAGTCATTGCGGGTGCTGGCGGCGAGATGACGGTCACGGTGGGCAGCGGAGGCGATGCCGCGGCGAGTTGCGATGCGGCCCATCTCGATCCTGGCCCCAGTCCGCTCAAGCGACTGACGTCCGTTCAATACAAGAACACGGTTACCCAATTGTTCGGCGACGTCGACATCAGCTCGGCAATGCCACCGGCTGCCGCGAACGCGTACATCGGTTTGGCTCAGGCTGATGTCGCGCAGTTCGACGTCGAGAATTATTCGAAAGCCGCGGGGCTCGTTGCTGCCTCGGCGATCACCCACCTCGATACGCTGGCGCCCTGCGCCAACCCAACGGATCTGACGGCTGCGCACGCCTGCTTGAACAGTTTCCTCGCGGTTTACGGGCCACGCATCTATCGTTCGCCACTCAGCGCCACGGATCTGACGCAGCTGGCCTCCGTGTTCGATGTGGGGTTTGCGGGCTCGGGTTACGCACATGGCATCGAGTTAGCGCTGGAAGCCATGCTGAGTGCGCCGCGTTTCATTTACCGCCCGGAATTCGGCGATGCGGCCGCAGCAGGTGCGACTGCAAGCACCAACGCGGTTCCTCTTTCAGCCTACGAACTCGCCTCGCGGCTCTCGTTTGCGTTTTGGAACAGTGCTCCCGACGATGATCTGCTCGCTGCAGCGCAGAGCGGCGCGCTGTTGACTCCTGCGGGCCTGGACACGCAGGCGCAGCGCTTGCTCGGCGATCCAAAAGCCAACGACTCGTTCCGTCAGTTCCTCTACGCCTGGTTTGGCCTGAATGACCTGTCCTACGTCAGCAAAGACACGATGGTTTACCCCGATTGGGTGGACGGCACCGCTCAAGCGATGCGCACTCAAAGCGACGCCTTTTTCGATCAGGTGCTGTTCGGTGCTGAGGGCAACCTGAATACCCTGTTTTCGGCCCCGCTGGCTGGCTTCGCTGGGCCGGATCTCGCCTCCTGGTATCAAGGTGCCACAGCGGAGACGACTTCGGGCATCCTCACTTTGCCGGCTCTGCTCACGGTGCACTCGAAACCGCGCGAGAGCTTTCCCATCTATCGCGGCGTGTTCGTGCGCGAGCAGCTGCTGTGCAGCCCGCTGCCTGCGCCGCCGGCCAATGTGCCCAAGCCCCCTGAACCCACCCCAGGCGTCAGTGCCCGTCAGCGCTTTGCGGAGCACGAAACCAATCCGGGTTGCAGCGGCTGTCACCAGCTGATCGATCCCATTGGATTTGCTTTTGAAAATTATGACGGCGTGGGCCACTACCGCACCACGGATGATCAAGGGGTTGCGATCGACAATAGCGGCGCGTTGGTGAACACAGATTCGGACGGTCCGTTCACGGGCGTCGCGGGGCTCGCGCAAAAATTGGTGGCCAGCCCACAAGTGCAAGCATGCGCGGCGCGCCAGTGGTTCCGCTACGCCATGCAGCGCTTCGATCAAGCCGCCGACACTTGCTCCATCACGCCCCTGTTGGCCGATTTTCAAGCATCCGGTTTTCGCTTCGCCAGCCTGCGCACGTCGATCATCAACACGCCGGCTTTCCGAATGCGTCGACCGATCACCGCCGACGCTGTAACCCCCGCCCCTGGAATGACGCCATGATGCACCGCCTCGGTTCCAAGAAGCTTGCCTATCAACAAGGCATTGCCCGCCGTGCGGCGGCCCTGACCAGTGCGGTGACGCGGCGCTCGTTCCTGAGCAAATTCAGCGCCGGCGCGTTGGCACTCTCGCTCCCGGTGTGGCGCAATCTAGAAGCGCAAGCGCAAACAATCCCTGTTCCCAAGCGCTTCTTCGGTATCTTCACGCCGAACGGTACGGTCACGGATCAATTTTTCCCAGCGCAGGGCCCCCACGGCACCCTGCCCGCGATTTTGCAACCGCTCGATGCGTTCAAGAGCCAATTCATGACGCTCAAAGGCGTGCAGATGGATTCAACCATCGGCGATAGCAAGCCGGGCGGCCCGCACATGAAGGGGCCCGGAGCCATGCTCACCGGCGGTTGGCTCTTGGAAGGCAGCTTCACCGGCGCGGGCGGCCCTGCGGGTTACGCCAATCGAGTGAGCGTGGATCAATATTTGGCTCAACAGTTGGGTCAGGATTCCGCGTTCCCCTCCTTGGAGTTCGGGGTCGATATTCAGGGGCAAGAGCCGCTGCGAGTGATCTCGTACCGCGGCCCCAATCAGCCGAATCCCGCAATCGACGATCCGTGGGTGATGTTCGATCGCGTGTTCGCCAACCTCACCCCCGACAACACCAATCGCGACCAGCTGCTGGCCGAGCGTCGCTCAGTGCTGGATTACGTCAGCGGCGAACTCACGACGTTGGAAACTCAATTGCCGGCCGACGATCGCCCGCGGCTTGAAGCGCATTTGAGCGGCATTCGCAGCGTCGAGCACCAACTCGATAACCTCAACCGGGTGTGCATGGCGCCCACCGTGGGCACCAAGGTCGACCCCTACGCCAAAGAGAATTACCCCGCCGTCGGTCAATTGCAGATGGATCTCATGTTCCAGGCCCACGTGTGTGATCTGACGCGCATCAGCACGTTCATGTGGTCGAATGCCGACAGCTGGCAGTACTTCCCCTGGATTGGCGTGGATGAGGAGCACCACGCACTGTCGCACCTGATCGACGATGCATCACAGGCCAAGTTGGTCACCATCAACACCTGGTACTCCCAGCAGATGGCGTACCTGCTGACCAAGCTGGATGGCGTCCCTGAAGGCGACAGTACGTTGCTCAACAACAGCGTGGTGCTGTGGGGTAACGAAATTGGCGTGGGCGATACCCACACCCACCAGAACATTCCCTGGTTACTCGCGGGCACCGCGGGCGGCTATTTCTCGACGGGGCGCTCGATCGATTTCGGAGGCCAGCCTCACAACAACCTGCTGCTCTCCGTGCTGCACGCCTTTGGTCTCGAAAGTGAGACGACTTTTGGCGCACCGGAGAACTGCACCGGGCCGCTCGTGGGGCTGACTGCTTAAGGCAAAGGGCGCCCTAAGCAATCAGCGCCGCAAACGCGCAATCATCCAATGAGGTGGCGGCGCCTGCGCGCCAGGACCCAACCCAGCAGACTCAACCCAATCGCGGCATTCGCGGGGTTCGTCGATTGTGATCTGCCCGGAAGCGAGCAACCACAGCCGCCGGAATCGCCCGCAGCGGGTGCCGCCGCGGTCGTGGCGCCCGCGGTCCCACCATCAACAACAGTGCCGCCTGTGCCGCCCTCTGCAACCACCGGAGTGCCACCCGTGCCACCCATAGCTACCGGCGCAGTGCCACCGGCAGCAACTGGAGTCCCACCCGTACCACCGGTGCCGCCCGCAGCGGGCATACCGCCCGTGCCGCCAGCGGCCGGCGGAGGAGGCGCGACACAGGTGCCATTCGCGCCGCAAGTTCCCGTGGCGCACGCCGTTCCCGCAGCAACGTGATTCACGTTGCACATGGCGCTCGTGCCACTGCAGCTGTCCGCCATGTCACATTCGCTCATCGTTGCACTGCCGCACGCGGTGCCGGAAGCCTCAAAGGCATCCGCTGGGCAGGCTGCGCCACCGCCTGGACACACTTCTGCAACGTCGCAACCGCCGGCCACCGCCGCGCGGCAGACAGTGTCCGCCGCCACATTCGCGTGGTGACACACGCCGCCATTGAGCCCAATCGTGCAGCTCTCCGTCGTGCACGCGTTGTTGTCGTTACAATCTGCAGCGACCTTGCATTCGCCCACGGGCACGTTGGTCGCACTGATGTCGTCGATGCGCCACACCTTCGATCCCCCAGTGGGCGCGAGTCGGATCTCAACTTGCTGCACCGCGGCCAAGCCGGTGAGCACGCCCCCATCCCCAGCATCCGCCGCGGGGGGCGCAGCATCCGCCATTCCCGCGTCGGGATTGCTCAGCGTAAACGACGACAGGGGTATATCGACCGTCTTGTAGGTATTCGCGTCGGCGAAAGTCACCAGACCAGTCAATGGAATGAAATTTGAGAATCCCTGCCCCAACGTCGTGCTGGTCGACAAGCCCACCGAGGTCATGCTTTCGGTACCCGCTGTGCCTGCTATGACCAGCTCAATGAATCGGAGCCCGGCCAGACTCTGAGGGTCGGTGGGCGCCTTGATGCTCATGCTGATGCGGTACAGCTCGTTGGTTCCCACGTACAAATCGTTATTGCCTTCAGGGTTGATGTTCGAAACCCCTGCAACCGGAACAAGACTCGTTGCTAACAGCGAGTGATGATCGGGCGTCGTCAACGAGGCGAACCAGGTCGTATTATTGTTGAATCCGTTGATGGTGAACGGGGTGCCTGTGAAGACAATGCCCGCATCACCCGCGTCGCTGATCGACCCAGCGTCGCTCAGGGTTGCGGCATCGCCCGCGTCGGCGACGGCAGCGTCCCCCGCGTCCGCACTCAACGCCTGCGAAAGGGCAGCTCTTGGGCTCGAAGCGACCCGCTGATTCGACCCGGGTTCGCCGACCGAACAGGCGATGAGCGAGCTGGCGGTCAGGCCTGCGCTGAGTGCAACCAGGGATATCTGCCTTGAATTAGCTGTAATCATTGATGTTTCCTATTTGTGATGCTGCCGCCCCCGGGGCGAAAGCCAAACCAGCGCAAGCGGCCACAACCCGCCCCTCGAGTCGCGATGAACGCAATCCACCGTCTTTGTCGCCACAATCGACGACCGCCGTGACCCTAACCCTCTCCCAGGTTGATTTATCCGGCCCCCTCCGGGGTTGATTCTGGAGCGGCTCCGGCCCCCTCCGGGGTTGATTCTGGTCTCCGGCCCCCTCCGGGGTTGATTCTGGAGCGGGGAGTTTGGTTCCAGAGGGGGCCGGCACCATCTACCTCCATGAAAAAATTCTACAAAATCCACTTCGTGCCTCAAAAGCTGGGCCGAGGCCGATCAAATCCAAGCCCCCTTGGCATTAGCCAACAGCACCATTGCTTCGGTGCGTGTTGCATTGAACGATTATTGCCCGCGCACGAAAGGATCCTAGATGAATATCGCTAAATTTACCTGTTTCATTTTGTCTATCATTGCGCTTTCGGCCACTGCTTGCAGCTCCAGCAACTCCAACGCAGGCGCTGGCGGCACTTCGGGCGCCACGGCGCAAGCTGGCACTGGTTCG
>DATJEQ010000015.1:0-19484 GCA_035496495.1 Polyangiaceae bacterium | reverse complement strand
TCACGTTCTACGACGCGCTGTACTTGGCGCTCGCCGAAGCGCTGGAGGCCGAGCTACTCACCAGAGATCAAGCGCTGGCAGCCGTGCCCAGGGTGCAGGCCCAGGTCACGGTCGTCTAAAGAGCCAGCTTGGTGAGCTGGGCTCCACGGCCGCATCCATCTGATCCATTACCCAAAAAGTTAACATAATCTATCTTATGCGACATTCAGGAATCAACCCGGGAGAGGGATTGAAAATGAGATGGCGCCTGGAATTCCCTAAGGGTCCCGCTGGTTACGCGACTTCGGATGACCCCGCTGCGTGACGCGGCAAACGGACTGTCCGGGCCTGGGATTACTTGAACTCGAGCCTTTCTCTTTGTGGTGCTTCACTGGTGCTGGCGACGATTGGAGTCGCGCGCGCCCAGGAGCCGCAGCCGCCGCAGTCGCCGCCGACTCAGGACGCGCCGGTCCCCAGCGCAGCACCCGGTGGCGCGACGCCAGCGCCAGGCAGCGAACCACCGGAGGCAGCTCCGGTACCGACCAACAACGCCCAAGCTCCGGCAGCTCCAGCGCCTAGCAGCGAGCAGCCGGCCGCCGTGCCCCCCGTGCCCCAGGCAGGGCCGGAGCCTGGGCCCCCAAACAAAAAAACCAAGCACCGCAAGGACAAGAACATCGCCGGGGCCGCAGCAGCCGAGACAGACGAGGCCAAAGCCGACACAACCGATGACGTCGGCGGGGGCAGATTCGCTGGCGATGCGTTCGACGACGGCGGCGGCTACCAACTGGGCCAGCTCAACTTTCGCACGCTGCTTCAGGTGCAATACCGCCAGACTTTCGCCAATCCCAGCCACAGCGCTATCCCGGGTTACGCGGTGCGCGAAGACGTGCTGGTCAAAGATGGCGACGGTTACGATCTGCAGCGTTTCTTCCTGCGCATCGGCTCGGATCCGGTGCCGCAGATCGGTTTCAACGCCATTTTGGACTTCGCCAAACTGAGTAACCCGCAAAATGTGCTCAAACAGGCCTACGTGACGGTGCGGCCAGCACCGAAACACGTCGAAGTCGCTGCTGGCGTCATGAAGCTGCCCTACAGCACCATGGAGCTCGATCCCATCGCGCGCTTTGAGCTGAGCGATCTGGGCAGCACCGACGACTTGATCAAGAACCTGGGCTTTGGCGGTCGCGACGTGGGCGCGGAGTTGATGGTGGCACCCTTGCCTAAACCGAAGCTGCTGAGCATTTCGCTGGGTGCGTTTGCTGGGCACGCCAAGGACGAACATGCATCGCCCGCTGGCGCGCTGGGCGGACGGCTTGAGAGCAAGCCGTTCAAGGGCTTGCGCCTCGGCGTTGATGCGGTGCTGATGCCGACCAGCAATTACTACAAGGAGCCGTTCGATACGTCGAAGAAGGACGTTGTGCTCCTGCCGACTGACCCCGCGTACCCGCGTGAAAAACGCTGGGCATCCGGCAAAGCGATCAGCGCCGACGTCAGCTTCGCCCGGGGCCATTTTACATTTCGCACCGAGGGTTTGCTGGGTGATCGCATCGACGTCGAAACGCGTTACGACGCACGCACTTGGTGGGCGCTGTGGGCCCTGATGGCCTATGACGTCCACGCCGGTTGGCTGCGCGTCACACCGGTGGTGCGCGCCGAATGGCTCGATTCGGATCGCCAGCATGGCACTGGAGGTCGGCGCGAACTCTCGGGTGGCCTGGCTTTCCCCTACAAAAAGCACCTGCGGCTGCTGTTCGACGTGCGCCGCACCGACGTCCAAGCCGGAACCCCCGTCTTGGATTCCCCCAAACCGATCCCCCTCGTTCCCTACTCCGACATCTCCAACACGCGCATCAGCGTCCAGCTACAAGCGGAAATCTGAGCACGGCTCGCAGCCGTTACGCCCCTCGCCTCGCTCACGCCGCGAACACACGTACCGCGGGGAACACGGCGGATAGGCGCCGCAGATCTTCTAGATCGCTAGTATAGACGATGTCGCCACGCTGAGCGGCGGAAGCCATTACAATCGAGTCGATGGCGTTGCTGCCGCCAATGGCTTTGAGCGCTGCGCCTGCGATCTGAGCGAGCGCTTCCGTTGTGGGCTCCACGTACTTAGCTAGAGCCAGAACCCGTCTCCAATCACGCTGCCCTCGAAACCATTCAGCGACCACAACGGCCGGGATCGTCACCGGCAGTTGGCGGCTTGTGATCAGCGCGAGGACTGCCTTCATCCGCTCAGTTCTTCGCTCCAAGCCAATCAAGGCCCCAGTGTCGAACGTGACGCCATTCACCGCCCCAATTCCTGCATCGCACGACGCAGCTCCGCCTCGTCAACTGGCCCAGCATCCTTCAAATACTGCTTCTGGGCTCGCAGCGCCCGGCCTTGCGCGACGGCATCCGAAACCACCGCTGAAACACTCCGTTTCAGACGTTTGGCTTCCGCTTTCACCCACTTGAGATCCGACTCCTCAATGGTGATGCTGAGTTTGGCGACCGGCATCCGATTCCTCCTACCGTGGTAGGATAACTCACGGCGCTCAGGCCGTCAAAGTTGCCCGAAAACCACGATGGCTACAGCGGTTTTAGGCCCGCTTGATAGGGCTCGGCGTCTAGCTTTTGGGGCGAGCGGACGTACAGGCCGAGTAGCTTGCCGCCGTTGGTCATGATGAATGCGCGGTGGCCGTAGGCTGCGGCGGGCATGGCGAAACCGAGATCGCTGTGGATGCCATCGATCAGCCGACCATCGAGCGGATGCACGAGAAACAACCCCTGACGCGTCGTTGAAACGAGCAGCGCGCCGAGCATGGGGACGGGCCTGGATACGCCGCCATCCGGCAGATCGCGACGCCACAGTTCGCTGCCGCTCTGCGGATCGATGCCCCACAGGCCGCTCGTGCCGGTTGCGGCGATCAAGATCTTGCGCGCCGGTTCATCGGGGCCGTCACCCAGCAGATTGCGGTGCGCGGGCTGCTCCCAAAGGATCAGATCCGTGACCCCGGTCACTGCTGGAATCGACCAGACGATGTTGCCGGCATCGGCGTCCAGCGCGTACACGCCGCCTTCGTAGCCGCCGACGTAAACCACGGCGTTGCCCTCGACGTTGCCGGCCACGGGCGTGGTGTCGACGTCGAGGTAGCGCGGCACCTCGCCCAGCTGTTGCTCGGCTTCACCGGAAAGATCGATGGGCTGCCAGGCCTCAACGCCGGTTTTCGCGTCGTAAGCCGTAACCGTGCCGTCGCTGTAAACCATGTAGGCTTTGTTACGCCACACCAGCACCGCGCCGTGCCCGGCGATTTCCATGCCCAAAGCCGGCGTTCGATGCTGGCTCCAGCGGCGCTGGCCAGTGGTGGCGTTCAATGCCAGCAGCGTGTCATTGGCATTCACCGCGTACAGCGTGCCATTGACCAATTGCGGACGCCTCGACACCTCGGCGTTGCTCATGAAGCGCCACATCAGCTTGCCGTCTTCGGCGCGCACCTTGTACAGCGCGCCGTCATTCGAGCCGAAATATAGCGTGTCTTCGACGGGATCGTAGAGCGGCTCGCTCTGAACGGCCCCCACCGTTTCAAAACGCCAGATCACGGTGCCGTCTTCGGCGTGCAGCGCGTACAGGCCGTCGTCGCTGGAGCCCACGAACACGCGGCGCCCCGCGACATCCAGCTCCACTCCGCCGCGCTCATAGGGTTCGCCTTTTTGCCGCGAATGCGCGCGCAGATCGCGACTGAATGTGATGTCCATCGACCAACTGGGCCGATGGACCCACACGGGCACTTCTGGATAAGCGCCGGCGCGCGACGCTTCGCAGCCGCAAACTCCCAGAATTGAAGTCAGCCCCAACCGCAGAAACAACTGAGCAAACCGCATGCGTTTACTCCGCGGGGTCGCCTTGCTTGCCAGGTGCCGGCTGCGGATTGGTACCCGTGGGTGCCGCGGGCGTGGGCGCGGGCCCTTCTGGCTTTGGTGCCCCAGGATTAGGCACCCCAGTGGGCGCTGCCGTACCGGTCGTGAGCGGCGCTGGAGCACCCTTGCCGGCCTTCTGGGCCAGCTCTTGCAGCGTCTTTTTCAAGGCTTCCATGTCGGTGCCGCCGCCGAGTTGCTTCAGTTTGGCCAATGGATCGTTCTGGGCTTCGCTTTGGGCCTTCAGCTGCCCAGTGGGGTCGATCATCAGCTGCAGAGCGGCCACGGTGGGCGCGATGTAGAGCGTGCTCTGAAGCTTGATCTGAGCCTTTTCTAGCCGCTTGCTCAGCTTGTCGAGTGCGTCTTTGGCGCCGGCCAAGTCGCCCTTTTCCGCCAACAGCCTGGCTTGCGCCAGCTGGGCCATTTCGACGAAGCCGTCGATGCCGGCGTTCTCCAACTCGCGATACGCCTTGAGCGCGCCTTCAGAGTCAGCCGCGCCTTCGTAGGTCAGCGCAATTCCCTCCAGCGCGCGCCCTTTCAGTTCAGGGAACTTCTGCGCCGCCGGATCAGCCTTGAGCTTCTCATAACTGGCGCGCGCTTCGGCGAATTTGCCCTCGTCGAATTGCAGCCCCGCGAGCCCCAAATTGGCGAAAGCCACACTGCCCTCGGTCTTGTGCAGGCTGATCGTCGCGTCAAATGCATCGCGGGCGGCCTTGATGCGCGCGGTGTCGGTGTCGAAATGCGGCGTGGGATCCGTCACGCCGTCGGGCAGCTGACCCTTGGTGTCGTCCGACTTGAACTGCGAGAGCACCGCGGCTGCGCCCTGGCTCAAGGTGTCGCCCACCTTGGCGCTCGATTTGGCAGTTCGGTACAGGTAAATCTGATAACCGATCCACACCGCGATTCCCCCGACGATCACCCACTGCATCACGCCGAAATTTCGGCGTATGAAGCGCGAAGCGGAATCTGCCGCACGGCTCAGGGCGTCATCGACGCGCTCGCCGGTATCCAGGCCGATTTCTGCGGCACGCTCCCGCTCCTTGGCGCGCTGAGTGCGGCGCTGCTCGGCAGCGGCCGCCAGGCGCTCGCGGCGGTTCGTGGCTTCAACGTCTGCAGCTCCGCCGCGCCGACGGACGGCTCCGGGTGGGCTGTTCTCGGGATTCTGCTCCGACACGCGGGGCTCTATACACTGCCAACCCCCTGATCGGGAGCGTTTTGCGCCGCTAGCGGCCGGGTGCACTGGGCTGCCAGGGCTCTGGCGCAGGGGGCGGTAAATCGTCGCTCATGGGCACGATCACGAAGCCCTCCACGGTGACCCCCTGGGCCGCCACCACGACCAACTCCGACGAATGGCCCGGCCTAACCCCCAAGAGATTGCCCATTTCGGCGGGCATCTCGACGGAAACCTCCGCTGCATTGGGGCCAACTGGGATGCTCAACTCCTCGAAATTATTCGGATCAATAGTCGATAATTTTCGATAAGTTAGACTGCCAGCTTTACTGTAATAAATTGGGTTTTGGGGTGGGCCAACTCGCACCCACGAGCTGGCCTTGCCGGCATTGTGAGCCCTCACGATCAATCTCAGTGCCCGGTTGCGGTCGTAGGGGGCCCAGTCGCCTTTGGGCACCGTCACCCTCACCCGTTCGCCGATGTTCGCGTTGCTGATCATGCGCTTGAGGTCGCGGGGCCCGGGGCCGCCGAGCCGCTCCAACAACCCGGCCGCGAGCGCCTCGCGCACGCCGCTCTCCAATGGGTCGGGCACGCCCAGGAAGAACTTGAGTGACGGGAACAGCTCCTGTTTCGCGCCCAGCTGCAGCAGCGCATCGATCAGCACGCCGCGGTTGTTGTGATAGGGCTCTTTGGCGAGCTGACTGAGCAGCGGGCCGCGTGCGGCGTCGTCACCGATTTGCGCTAGGGCGCGCGCCAAATAGGGTCGCAGCCGCACATCACTCAGCGATTGAGCAAGCGGCCAAGCGGCGTCTTTCGAACGGATCTTGGCCAGCGCGTCGATCACGGCGCGCGCAACAGTGAAATCCGCAGGGCGATCTTGCTGCCACCAGGCGATCAACTCACTGCCGCCACGGCCGTCGCCGGTTTCCGCCAGAGCCAGTGCGGCGAAGCGGCGCCAGTGAGCTTCGGGCGCTTGCAGCAGCTCGTAAACCAGCGGTGCGCCCTGCCCAATGCGCGTCAAGGCGAGCGCGGCGTAGCGCCGCGCGGTTTCGTCTTCTTCGCGCAGCAAAGCGAGGCGCAACGCCGCGGCGCTGGCCGGCGCTTTGAGTGAAAACAGCGTTTCAGCGGCTTTGCGCCGCAGCGCCACATCCGGATCTTCGAGCAACGCCGCGACGTCGACCGCGGCGTCCGCGTCGCCGGCAATGCCGCGCACGATCGCTGCCGGCCAGCTCTTTGCGGAGCCACCTTTGCCGGGCCCGTTTGCCGCTTGCTCGTATTGGCCTACGGTGGCGTTCAAGTCGTGCAACTGAGTGCGCAGCGCCGCGAGGGTTTCGGCGTTGGGCGCGAGCAGGGCGTGTTGCTCGCCGGCATCGGCCTTCAGATCGAAGAGCTGGCAAGCGTCGAGGTGACGCTCACAGATCAAGCGCAGTGAGCGCTGCGCAAGCAGCGTGAAGTCGTCCGTTTCCGCGAACGCGAAGCCTTCGCGGGCGACGGTCGGATTCGGATTGCTCAACGTTGCGCTCAGATCGCGACCGCGCACCCGCGGTGAGACTGGGATTTTCAAGCTGGAGAGCAACGTGGTGAACAGATCAATGGTCTGCACGGGCTCGTGCACCCGAGCCGCTCCGAGGTTTCCCGTGGGATGCCCAGGAATGGACACCACCAAGGGCACCCTCACCTGCTCCTCGTACACGCTGCTGCCGTGATAGCGCCCGCCGTGATCGCCGAATTCCTCGCCGTGATCCGCCGTGGCGATCACGACTGATTTCGGATCGCGCGCGCGCATGAGCGTCACCAATTTGCCCACGGCTTCATCGGCGAACGCGATTTCACTGTCGTAGCGGTCCATGTCTTTGGGGCCGAATTCGTGGCCGGGGTGAAGATCGTAAGGCTCGTGCGGTGCGAACAGGTGCACCCAGACGAACACGTGGCGCTGATCCGGCAGGCTCTTCAGGTAGCTTTTGACCTGGTCCACACGTTCGTCGCCCTCCGAATATTGGACCTTGCGGTACTCGAAGCCCAAGCCGCTCTGCTCGAAGGCGCTGAAGCGCGGGCCGTCGATGTAGAACACCGCTGGCGGATAAAAGGCGGCCGTGGCGTAGCCGTACACGCGCAGCATCTCGGCCATGGTCGGCGAATCCAACACCAGATCTTGCAGCAACAAGGGGCGCAGGTATTTGCCCGTCAGCAGCGATGACACGGAATACGAGGTGTGCGGCGTGGGACAATAGGCCGCGTCGAACACGATGCCCGTTTGGGCCAATTGGTCGATATTCGGCGTCGTGGGGCGGCTGTAGCCATAGACGCCCACGTGATCGGCCCGCAGCGCGTCGATGGTGATCAGCAGAATATCGCGATTGCTCAAATCGAGAGCTCTTGAAGGCCCCGTCGATTCAGGCTGGGCGCCAGATGGGGTGCCGGTGGGTGTTGCCGGTGCGTTCGGAGTCAGTATTTGTGAGACGCGCGCTTCGAGCGCGAGGACTTCGCCCAAAAGCGGGGCTTGTTCTGTGAGCACGAGGCGAAAGTTGTCCACGGATGCCAAGCGACGTGAGGCCGGCACAACGAACAGCAGTGCCGTCACCCCCAATCCCAAGACACCCCACGACAAAATGCGTGATTTCGAGCGTTCCCTCGGCTGCTGGGCGAATAAGCCGGGTGCTAACAGCAGCGCCAGCAGCGCCAACGCCGCGTGAAATCCCGGGTACAATCGCACCAAAACAAGCCGGTTGATCAACTCCGCCACTGCGCACAGCAGGGCGACCGCGACCGTCGCGGCCCGCGGTCGTCGCGCGATCCAACGAGCAACCCACGGCGAGCACGCCGCAACGAGCGCCGTGGTGATGGCGGCGCAAGCGCCCACGAACAACAGCCGCAGCAGCGACTGTTCGAAATGGCGCCCAGTGCTCACTGAGAATGCGACGGCCATCATCGCGACGAAGGTGAATGCGGAAAGAGCGCTGCGCCATTTGGGCTCCTGCGCGTGGCGCAACGCATGCCAAAAGGGCGCGGCGATCAATGCGCCGAGCAGGCCGAAGGTTAAGGGTGCCGGCGCGAGCAACAGAGTGCCGTATTGCAGCTCCAGAACGCCGGCGAACTGCCCGAAGCAGAAGACGGCGATCAGCGCCCATTCAAGGCCCAAGACGAGCCACAGCGCACCAATGGCTGAAATCAATGCGTTGGGCACGGCCGGCAGGCAACTCGCCCCATCACTTGAACTCTACTGAGACCAGTTCGTAATTGCGGCGACCGCCGGGCAAATCGACTTTGATTTCGTCGCCCGTTTCCTTGCCGATCAGCGCGCGGGCAATCGGCGCTGAGATGGAGATGGTTCCCGCGTTAATATCCGCTTCGTCAGCCCCCACGATTTGGTAGACGGATTCCTCGTCTGTATCCACGTTGAGCAAGGTGACGATTGCCCCAAAGCGCACTTTGGAGCCGCTGAGCTTGGACGGATCGATGACCTCCGCGCGGGAGAGCTTATCTTCGATGTCCTTGATCTGCGCTTCGACCATGCCCTGGCGCTCTTTGGCGGCGTGGTATTCGGCGTTCTCGCTCAGATCCCCATGCTCGCGCGCTACCCCGATTTCCCGGGAAATCTTGGGGCGCTCCTCTTTCAGCCGCACGAGTTCTCGTCGCAGCTTGTCGGCGCCAGCCGGGGTCATGGGGACTCTATCAGGCATGGGAAATGTGCGGGGAGCATAACCCAGGGGGCAAATGGGTCAAGACATTGCGCGCCATCCGAAGCTGCAAATTATCTCGTATTTGCGCTATTTTCAGGGTGTGCCTCAGCCGGCAGTGCACGCTTTTCGGCGCTTCGCTAATCTGATCTTGCTCTGTGCCAAGCTGACCGCTAGCAATCATCACCCATGCGCTCTGCCCGCCGCTCTCGATTCGTTGGCGCTGTCTTGATCCCTGGGCTGATCGTCGCGGCGGGGGCGCTGAGCGGGGGCTGTTCGCATCACGAGGCGGCCCCGATGACCGCCGCCGCCTACGCTGCCAACGCCAAGAAGGCCTACAACGAAGCGTTGGAGGCATACCTGGATCGCGATTGGGAATTGGCGCACGATCTGATGGAAGCGGTCACCCGCAACTACGGCTATTCGCGCTATGCGCGGCTCGCTCAGTTGCGCCTGGCCGATATTCAATTCCATCAGGAGGCCTTTTTGGAGGCCGTGGGGGATTACAAAAGTTTTGTGCGTGATTTTCCCAATGATCCCGAAGTGCGCTACGCGCGCTACCGCATTGCCCAGGGGGAATTCTCGCAGTCAAGTGCTGGACTGCTGTTGCCACCTTTAGAAGAGCGCGACTTGAGCAACGTGCGCGACGCGTATGTGTCGCTGAAGAGTTTCTTGGTGGATTTCCCCGGCGATGAGCACACGGTGGAATTGACGTACATGTTGCAGGTGGTCGGCGGCTTACTTGCGCGGCATGAGCTGTACGTGGCGCACTATTATCTGCGCGAGGACGAATTCGACGCCACCATCGCGCGCTGCAAGTACGCGTTGGAGAATTTCCCCAGCTCGGGGCTTGAGCCCGAGGCGTTGGTGCTCTTGGGGGAAACGTATTTGCGCATGAAAGATCGCAAGCAGGCGCGCGCTTCTTTTGAGCAAGTGCTGGCGCAGTATTCCGACAGCGCATTCGTGATCCCGGCCCGCAATTTCTTGCAGCTGATGGCCACCACTGAGAGTGCGGGGGCGAAGGCGCGCGTCAACTGACGCGCTGAGGCGGGGACAGGGGCATCACATGGGGGCAACTGAGCAATCCGAATCGCTGCCCGTCAAACCGACGGTGTTGGTCGTCGACGACGAGGTCAACATTCGGCGCACGCTGAATCTGGTGCTCAGCGGCGTGGGTTATCGGGTGTTGGAAGCAGAACGCGGCGAGCAAGCGTTGGATCTGCTGTACTTAGGGCAAGAGCCCATTGACTTGGTGATCTTGGATCTCAAGCTCGACGGCATGGGTGGCCTGGCAGCGTTAGAAAAGATGCGCGCGGAGGAATCCACCAAGGAAATCCCCGTGATCGTGATCAGCGGCCACGCCACGGTGCACGACGCAGTGAGCGCGCTGAAGCTCGGCGCCAGTGACTTCTTTGAGAAGCCGCTCAACCGTGAGCGCACACTGGTCAGTGTACAAAATTGCCTGAAGAACGCCTTTCTCTCGCGCACGGTGCAGCGCATGCAGGCCGAGCTGGAGCAGCGCTACGAGATGATCGGCACCAGCCCGGCGATGCAGCGGCTGTACTCTGATATCGACAAGGTTTCGCCGACCAAGGCCGGTGTGCTCGTGACCGGTGAGAGCGGCACCGGGAAAGAATTGGTGTGTCGCGCGATCCACCGCTTGAGTCCGCGTAAAGATGGCCCCTTCATCAAGGTGAACTGTGCCGCAATTCCCCGCGAATTGATCGAAAGTGAGTTGTTCGGCCATGAGCGCGGCGCGTTCACCGGTGCACAACAACGCAAACGCGGTTTCTTCGAACAGGCCCACGGTGGCACGCTGCTGCTCGATGAAATCGGCGATATGGCGCTGGTTGCCCAGGCCAAGGTGCTGCGCGCGCTGCAGAGCGGCGAAATCACGCGAGTCGGCAGCGAACACGTCGCGAATGTCGATGTGCGGGTGCTTGCGGCCACCAATAAAGATCTGGGCAAGGCCGTGCAAGACGGCCAATTCCGTGAAGATTTGTTTTTTCGGCTCAATGTCTTCCCCCTGCGCACGCCCGCCCTGCGCGAGCGCATGGAAGACATCGATTTGCTTGCGCAATCGTTCATTGCCGCATTCTGTCGCGAAAACGGTCTGCGCAAGAAGGCGCTGGCCCCCAGCGCCCTCGTTGAGCTGCGCCGCCGCAAGTGGGTCGGCAATGTGCGCGAGCTCAAGAACGCCGTGGAGCGCGCCGCGATTCTATCAGAAGACGAAATCACCGTGGCGGATCTCCCCGAAGATCCCCACACCAATCCGTTCGAC
Source organism: Polyangiaceae bacterium (assembly GCA_035496495.1). Lineage (GTDB taxonomy): Bacteria > Myxococcota_A > Polyangia > Polyangiales > Polyangiaceae > SZUA-265. The sequence goes on along the minus strand of DATJEQ010000015.1, from coordinate 8,482 downwards.
GACGAGCCGGAGCGCGTTTCCATCATCCCCGAAATCCCCAGCGGAGAGCGCCCTACCCTGCGCCAATTCCGCGACCAAACCGAACGCCGTTACATCGTCGAGACCCTGAGCAGCGTAGACTGGAACATCTCCAAAGCCGCAGAGACGCTGGGCATCGAGCGCACCAATTTGCACAAGAAAGTGCGCGCTTACGGCATTAAACGCGGCGAGACGTAGAATTGCTGCGCTGGCGCAGCAATTAAATGCGCTCGACCTCAAGTGTCGGATCGATAGAAAGCAGATCTCCGGGATCGGATGTCAGCACGGGCCAACCTCTTTCGCGAGCAAGCAGCACGACGTGGGCATCGATTGGATCGCTTTGAGCCGACGCTCCCAACATCAACCCGAGCGTCCGAGCCCGGGCGTGGGTCAGGTCTACGACCGTCGTGCGCTTGAGCAAATACGAGATCGGAACCTGATTGCTGGCCCCGCCGCGCCAAACCTGGGCAACTACACCAGCAGATGTGACCAATAACGTTTTTGCTTCGACGAAGCGCTGAGTCAAAGCGACCATCGTTCGGTCTCGTCGCTCCAACGCGATAAACGCGCCGGCGTCGAGGACCACCCCACCGTCATCCGTCATGCAGCTCCGCGACGCGCCGAACGACGCGTGAGGCGACTGAACAAGGCATCCGCTTTCTGTGAATCTTTCCGGGTCGGCTTTGTCTCACGACAAAACTCCGCCCATTGTCGTTCCAATTCGGCATCATCGAGGTGTTCTTCAATCAGATCGGTGACCCAAGTCGAGACCGGCTTACGCCCAGCGGCTTTCTTGATCCGCCCGGCAACCTGAGCGGGGACACTGATAGTGATGCGGCGAATGGGCATAACATAAACATAACATACCGAAGCGCAAGCCGCCAGGGGCTCGCTTGCGTCTCAGGCTGGCGCTCTTGCCTTCAAACCCCGGTCGATCCGTAACCACCGCTGCCGCGAGCGGTGTCGGTCAGGATTTCCACGAATTGGGTTTGCGCTTGCACGACGGGGGCGATCACCAGTTGGGCGATGCGTGATAAGGGCTCGATCACGAAAGGCAATTGGCCTAGGTTGATGAGCACGATGCTGACTTCGCCGCGGTAGTCGGAGTCGATGGTGCCGGGGGTGTTGACGACGCTGATGCCGTGTTTGAGGGCTAAGCCGGAACGCGGCCTCACTTGACCCTCGAAGCCATGCGGGATCGCCATGGCGAGACCGGTGGGGACGAGATACCGCTCACCGGGAGCCAGGCTGACGGCCTCTTTGAGCGCAGCGCGCAGATCCATTCCGGCTGCTCCGGGGCTTTGATACTCGGGCAGAGGAACAATCACCTCCCCGACACGTTTGAACAAGACTTGAGGTGTCGCCATGAACCGCTCAGTTGAGCGCCTTTGCGCTATCGGGAACGGCTTGCGCGGCGGATCTTTGGGGCGCTGCTTGGGGCTCAGCTTTGAGTCGCGCAAAGATCTCCTCGGCGGCAGTGGTCATGCTGGTGGCTTGCTCAAAGAGGTCGGTGTTGTCTTTGAGCGCCGGCGACGCGGTGACGTAATCCGCAAAGGCGCGGTAGCTGCGCGCCAGCTCCACGTCGGAGCCCAACTCTTTGCACAGGCCGATGGAGCGCATGAAGTACTCGAGCGCACGCGAGGACTGGCTTTCGCCCCACGCGCCGGCTGCTGCCACTTCGCCCAGAGTGCGCAGTGCGATGGCCAAGTGGGGCTTGCTGCGCAGCTGACCGAACAGGTCGATCGCGAGCTTCACATTGGTGCGCGCCTTCTTCAGATCGCCCAATAGCAGATAAGCCTTGGCAAGGCCGCGTTTGGCACGCGCGAGCTGCAGCATGTCGCCCAGATCATCGCACATCAACTCCGCTTCTTTCATTAGCTCAATGGCCTGATCGGGCTTGCCCAAGTGGTACTGCAATTCACCTATGGTGGTCAGCAATGAGGCGATGCGGTTGCGCTCGCCCAAATCCTTCAACAACTCGTAGGCGGCGCGGTGACGTTGCAGCGCCTCGATCAAGTCGTTGCGGTCTTCCGCCAAGCGCCCCAAGATGCTCAGTGTTTCTGCGATGCCGGGTTGATCCCCAAGTTCATTCTGCATGGCCAACGCACCTTCCAGCGCTTCGCGAGCTTGCGCGCGTTGCCCATGGTCGCGCCACACCACGCCCAAGCTGTGTAAACTCTGCGCCACCGCGCGGCGGTCTCCCAGATCTTTCCGCATCGAAAGCGCAATTTTGAGCCGCTCAAGCGCGAATTCGTAGTCGCCCAACAGCCATTTCAGACGGCCCACGTCGTCGTGGCAAGTGGCCACGCCGGCGTGATCCTTCTCGGCATCGAAAAGTCGAATTGCGGTTTCAAAATGCGCCAGTGCTTCATCCAACTTGCCGCGTTCGCGCAAAATACGCCCGATGCGGTTGTGCGCAATGCCGCCTTTTTGCTTCAAATTGAGCTGAAATGAGCCATCCAACATGTCGCGGTAGGCGCCCAGCGCTTCCGCGGTGCGCCCCAACCATACCAGCGTATCGCCGTAGCTGTTCAACGCTTCAATGCGCCGCCGCCCCTCAGCGCCGCCCAAGAGCTCCAATCCACGCTCGTAGTATTGCTGCGCTTTGCTTGCGGCATAGGTTGCTCGCACCAGATCTGCCGCTTGAATGTAGGCTAAGCCGGCACGCGTCGTGGAACCCGCTTGCTGCAAATGGCTCGCCAATGTCACCAAATATTCTTCGCCTGTTTCGCGTGGGGGGCGATTACTGAGCCAATCTGCCAGCGCTTGGTGGTAGCGGCGCCGTGCGGCCAAGCTGGTACGCGCCGAAATGCGATCGTATTCCGGTTGGGATTTGAAGGCGTACACCTGCTCGCCCCACACGCCCGATTCAGGCACGGGCACCAAGAAATCGCGGCGCACCAGGGACTTCAATGTGCTGCGCAGTTCCTCTAAGTCCTGATCGTCTTCGTCGTTCCAAAATTCGGGTGCCCCGCGGTCGATGCGCGAGAGCACCGTGAGGCCGCCCAACGTGATGGCTTTGCCCATCGCCGCAGCGTGCTCCAGCGTCTTGCGCTCGTGCGCGTTGAGCGCGGCAATGCGCACTTCCAATGCGTCGTCCATCGTGAGCGGCAGCTTCACGCTGGCCAGTTGGGCCAAATTGACTCGCCATGAGGGCGAACTTGCCAGCGGCCCCGCTTCGCCGAGTACGCCGCAATCGTGAAAAACGCGCACCATGCTTTCAAGCAGGCCGGGATTGCCGGCCGCTAAATCCACACCCGATCGGATCAGAGGCTCAGGGGGGCCGCCCTCGCAGGGCTCAAGCAGCGCGCGCATGATTGCGGCGGCAGCGTCGGGGGTTACCGGCTCCAAATCCAATCGATGGTGCCTGGCGCCGCCGAAATCGAACCAACCCGGTTCGTGATTGAGCAACTCTGGGCGTGTGGCGCACAAAACAAAGATGCGCCCGGTCAAGCTCTCCAAAAGGTAACGCAGGAGCGTGAGTGAGTCCGTATCCGCAGCGTGCAGATCTTCGAAGATCAAACACAAAGGTCCGCTCTGCTCGTCACTCTCAAAGAAAGACTTGAGGACCGTGCGGCGCAAGAGCAGCGCCTGCTGTGGCAGTGCTTCGACGGCGCGGGTCAGCGAGCTGCCTTCGAACGGCAAATCCAAGAGCTGCCCCAAGAAGTGGCAGACGTCCCCCACCTTGCGATCTTCGAGCACGGCGGAGACTTGTTTGCGCACTTCCACCAGCGCGTCGCGTTCGCTCATGCCCTCGGTTAATCCGAAACGCGACCGCAACAGGGCGCGCAGCAGGCCGTAACTGCGCTCACGGCGCGGCTCCGCGCCGTAGATCCGGGGGGCGTCCGCCTTCTGGCGCAGCTCCTCAATGAACTCAGAAATCACGCGGCTCTTGCCCATGCGGGCCGGCCCCACAATCGTGACAATCTGCGGCACGCCGTCGCTGAACGCGGTGCGCGCGAAATTCTCCAGCTTCGCGATTTCCGCGCGCCGGCCGATCAGGGGCGCCGGCCCGTGGCCGACGTTGGGAGAAAACGGCATAGTCTCGGATCTTGCCCCTCGACTCCGCTCGGGGCAAGCCTCTCGACTCCGCTCGGGGCAAGCCTCGCGCTAGGGCAAGCCCCTCGACTCTGTTCGGGCAAGCCCTGAGCGAGCCCGAGGCGCAGCCGAAGGGCGAGTCGAAAGGGTTGCCAGCGCGCCCAGACTGTAGAACGCTGCGTGCCGTATGGGCGGCGCGCGGCCAGAAGGCGAAATGCAATCCAGCCTGGGTCGACTGTATGCGCTGGCGCCGCGCGGGGCCTCCTTGGGTCTGGAGCGCATGCAGGCCGCTTGCGCATTGTTCGGCAATCCTGAACGCGCGTTCGAAGTCGTGCACGTCGCGGGGACCAACGGCAAGGGCACCGTGTGTGCCCTCACCGCCTCTATGTTGCAGGCCAGTGGCATGAAGGTGGGCCTGTACACCTCGCCGCACCTGTGCCGCTTCGCCGAACGCATCGTGATCAACAGCGCGCCGATTGCGGATGCGGAGTTGGATTCAATTCTGACAGAGGTGCTGAATCGCGCACCCGATCTGACGTTCTTCGAAGCGGCGACGTTGACGGCGTTCATCGCGTTCCAAAGAGCGGGCGTGCAAGTCGCGGTGCTGGAAGTGGGGCTCGGTGGGCGGCTTGATGCTACCAATGTCATTCCCCCGCCCAAAGTCGCTGCCATCACGCGCATCGCTTTCGATCACATGACAGAGCTGGGGGACACGCTGGCCAAGATCGGCGCCGAGAAAGCCGGCATCATCAAGAGTGGCACCCATGTCGTGCTCGGCAAGGTGCACCCCGAAGCGCGTGCGGTGATTGAGGCGCGCATTGCGGAAGTGGGCGCAACGTTATTGGAATTGGGCGAGCCCGAGCCTTACCCCGGCGCGCAACTCGCCTACCCCCGGGTTGCGATGTTGGGCACCAATCTCGCCGTGGCCAACACCGTCGTGCGGCATTTCAACATCGACCCCGAAGTGATGGCGCACGGTATCGAGCAGAGCTCATGGGCGGGGCGCAATGAGCTGCTGCACCGCGGTGGCCAAGAGCTGACCCTGCTCGACTGCGCGCACAATCCGGACGGCGCGGTGATGCTCAGCCACATCATTGAAGCCAGCGTTTCAGAAGCAATGGGCAGCCGCCGTAACGTGGCGCTCGTGTTCGGCGCCAAGCAGGGCAAAAATTGGACGGCAATGCTTGAGCGGCTTTCCAATTGCACCGGACACCGCGTGTACGTCGCGCCGCCCATTGACGGCGCGGTGCCGCCGGAAACCATGCAGCAGCGCTTTCCCGGTGAAATTGCACCGTCGATCCCCGCGGCATTGGATCGAGCCCGATCATTGGTTGGGCCGCGCGGCTTGGTCGTGGTTACGGGGTCGACATTCCTGGTTGGCGCGGCCCGCGCCGCGCTCTTGGGGCTTCCCTGCGATCCCGCGATTGCCCTTTGAAGATCAGCTGGGAACGGACTGATGCCGTCGTTCGATGTCGTCTCCAAGATCGAGTGGGCGGAAGTCGCCAACGCCATCAATCAGGCGCAGAAGGAAATCGGGCAGCGCTTCGACTTCAAGGGAACGGATGCGCGCCTTGAGCAGAGCGACAAAGTGATCTGGTTCTACGCCAAAGGTGAAGACCGCGTGCGCGCCGCTTGGCAAGTGCTGCAGGAGAAGCTGGTGCGGCGCAAAGTGAGCCTGAAGCACTTCACGGCGGACGATCCCCTCCCCGGGCCCCGCGGCGACGACAAGCTCAAGGTCACTGTCGAAGAAGGCATTGCCCAGGAAAAGGCCAAGGAAATCGTGCGCTTGCTGAAAGACAGCAAATTGAAGGTGCAGGCGGCGATTCAGGGAGATTTAGTGCGCGTCAGCGGTAAGAAGCGGGACGACCTGCAAGAGGCAATTGCTCACTTGAGGGCGGCCGATTTCAAAATCGATCTGCAATTCATCAACTTTCGCGAATAGACATCATGGCTTCGAACAAGAAGAACCCTTCGACTCGCCTGGAGGCTCGCTCAGGGCATGCCCGGAAAAGGAAGAACGCTCACCCTGGGCTTGAGCGTAGGAAGCAGCCGCGCACGGCTCATCGCAAGCTGTTCGGTACCGACGGCATTAGGGGCAAGGCGAATGAAGAGCCAATGACGCCGGAGCTGGCTCAGCGGTTGGGGCGCGCGATCGCGATCGTCGCATACCGCCATTCGAAGACGCCACCGCGCATCGTGATCGGTAAAGACACGCGGCTTTCGGGCTACATGTTGGAAACGGCGCTGGCCTCGGGGATCTGCGCGAACGGCGGCTACGTGCAATTGTGCGGCCCGATCCCTACGCCCGCGGTGGCGAATCTGACGCAGAGCATGCGCGCCCACGCCGGTGTGGTGATCAGCGCCAGTCACAATCCGTACGAAGACAACGGCATCAAGATCTTCGGCGCTGACGGTTTCAAGTTGCCGGATGAAGAAGAAGCCGAAATCGAAGCGTTGATGAATTCCAAGCGGCTCACCGCGGGCGATCACACGGGCGCCAAGGTGGGCGGAGCGGAGCGCATCGCGGACGCGCGCGGCCGTTACATCGTCTTCACCAAGAACACGTTCCCTCGCGATCTGTCGCTGCGCGGCGTGAAGATCGTCGTGGATGGAGCGCATGGCGCCGCTTACCGCGTCGGCCCTGCGGTGTTCGAAGAATTGGGGGCGAGCGTCGTCTCCATCCACTGCAAGCCCAACGGGCGCAACATCAACGACGGCTGCGGCGCGCTGCACCCGGAACACATGGCGGCCGAGGTCAAAAAGCAGAAAGCGCACCTCGGCATTGCGCTCGATGGCGATGCCGACCGCGTGATCATCGTCGATGAGCAGGGCGAAATTGTTGATGGCGACGCGGTGATGGCCTTGTGCGCCACGCGTATGATCAAGGCCAACGCACTACACAAGCGCACGCTGGTGGCCACGGTGATGAGCAATATGGGGCTTGAGCACGCGTTGGCGACTTGTGGCGGCAAGCTGCTGCGCACCGCTGTGGGGGATCGCTACGTGGTGGAGGCGATGCGCGCGGGGGGTTACACCTTCGGCGGTGAACAATCCGGTCACTTGGTGTTCTTGGATCACGCGACCACCGGCGACGGTCTCGTTGCTGCGCTGCAGGTGCTCGCCGTGATGGTGCGCGAGCAGAAGCCGCTCAGCCAATTGCGGAAGATCCTCAAACGCGTGCCCCAAGTGCTGGAGAACGTCTCCTTCCCCAAGAAGAAGCCCTTGGAGCAAATGCCGAAGCTGTCAAAGCTGATCGCGCAGACGGAAAAGAAGCTCGGCAAGCAAGGCCGCGTGCTGGTGCGCTGGAGCGGTACAGAGCCCAAGCTGCGCCTGATGCTCGAAGGCCCAAAGAAAGATCAACTGAAGACAATGGTCCAAGAAATGGCCCAAGCGGCGGCACAAGACATAAGCGCCTAACCCGCTGGGGTGAGCGGAGCGGAGCGAAGTCGAACCCCATGGCTGGCTCTGACCCCTCGACCCTTCGACCCTTCGACCCTTCGACTGCGCTCAGGGCTCAGGGCTCAGGGCTCGGGGTGAGAGCGATCTGCGGCGCTCTCATCGTAGGCGGCTTCCACGGTGAAACTCTTCCAGAGGAGATGCGTCAAGCGCTGCAACGCGGCGAACGCGGTGGGGTGATCCTCTTTCGCAGGAACATTCCGAGTGTGGAGGTTGCTCTTTCGCTGAATCGCGAAGTGCTCGCGTGCTGCCAGAGTGGGGCGGCTCCGTTCATTGCCGTCGATGAAGAAGGCGGCCGAGTCCAGCGCTTACCGGCTCCGGCCTTGAAACTGCCCCCCATGCAACGCATCGGGCACGATCTGGCTTTGGTCGAACGCGTCGCCCAAGCCGTAGGTACGGAACTGAAAGCTCTCGGCTTCAACCTGAACTTCGCTCCGGTTCTCGACGTCGACAGCAACCCCGCCAATCCCATCATCGGTGACCGCGCGTTCGCCAAAGATCCAGCCGCTGTGATCGCAGGCGCCGCCGCATACATGAAGGGCCTTGCGAGCACCGGTGTCCTCAGCTGTGTGAAGCACTTCCCCGGCCACGGCGACACCAACCAAGACAGCCACCTCACCCTCCCCCACGTCACGCATGATCGCCCCCGCCTCGATCAAATCGAACTAGCCCCCTTCGCGGCATTGCTCCCCCTCGCCCCCACCGCCATGACCGCCCACGTCGTCTACGAGGCATTGGATCCCGGAGTCCCCGCCAGTCGCAGTCCCAAAATCTGCACTCAGCTGCTACGCGATCAACTCAAATTCAACGGCGTCCTCTTCTCAGACGACCTGGAGATGAAGGCACTGAGTGCGCATGCGTCAGTGGAAGATAACGCCATCGCGTGCATCGCGGCGGGGTGCGATGCGTTACTGATCTGTGAGAGTTGGGGGCTCCAGCAACAAGCGTTGGAGGGGCTTGTGAAGGAGTA
>DATJEQ010000014.1:0-10781 GCA_035496495.1 Polyangiaceae bacterium | reverse complement strand
GCTTCCTACCCGTGCTCGAATTCCCTTTTCGTGAGCCCTCGCGTGCGTTGGGTCCCCTGTTGGCCAGTAGATCTGATTGATGATGGCCGGTTGCGTTTCGTCCGGCGCTGAGGGAAACGTGAAATCAGCATAGCAACCGGTGTCGAACAGGACGCTGAGTTCGGAATCTACGCCACAGTACTTTCCGTCTCGCCGCGAGTTGGCGAGACACCAATTGCCATGAATAAAGGCGTACCGTAGGCGACCGCCTACGTCGCGCGACAAGTGCCCATGCTGCGCGTAAGCCTCAAGGTAGGAATGAATATCGTGGGTGAGCTTCTGGGCGTCGTCCCCATCGTGGTGCAGGTGCAACTCTACTTCCCCCAAGCCAGCCCGCGCTAGCCGGCCCAATGAATCAAGAGATTCGGGTGTGTACTGCTCCCCCGGGAAGAAGAAACTGTGCCGCGGTGGTTGTCCATCGGCGTCGCGAAATTCGCGAGCAAACTCCACGTAGCCGTTCTCCCAACGCGTCACCCGCTCGCGGCCGATTGCCTGCGAGGCACCACCCCAGAGCGGTTCGAAATGATCGCACACGGCAAACAGGACATGTCGCGGTCCCTCACTCGCAGGCAGCAGGGCGTTTCGCAAGCGATGCCGTCCGTAACTGTAGATCCAGCGATGCAAATACTTGTGAAACATTTCAGCCTTTAAGATTCAGTTATTTCGAAAAAGCACGCGGAATCTCTGACAAAAGTTCCAAAGATTTGGGAATGTCGCGCCCCCTATAGACGCGATCATCTAGCGCCCCCCACAGTGCGGCACTCAGCAATCCCAAAACCAGGGCCACGACCATGAAGATGGCAGTGACGGTCGTTCGCCCGGGTGGCATTGAGGTTTGCGGCAAGAAAGCCGGATCAATCACTGCCACCTGCACGCCGCGACCGCCGCTTTCTACGCTCACTGCGCTGTTGGCTTTGAACAGCGCGGCTTCGACTTGGTCCTGATGTTCTCGAGCCTCGGTCACGGCGCGGGTGAGGGTGATCCACTGGGTCTCCAGCACCACGACGTTCGCTGCTTCTGGATCTGGGACGGATCCCAAACCAGCGACTGGCACAGCCGGCGCAACCGAAAGACGTCGACTCGCGATCGTGGGCTGTGGAACGGCACTCAGGGACTCACCAACGCGTGGAACACTTGCCGTTCCTTGAAGCGTAGTCGCGACGACTCTGGCGGTAGCCAATCGCTTGGTGGCACGTTCAACTTCAGCTGCGGCCATTTGCACGTCTGGGTGGGCGGGGGTGAAGCGAGCGGTGAAATTGCTCAGGTTGACGCGAGCCGCAGTCAACGCCGCCTCTGCTCGCGCCTGCTCCGCGGCCGCTTGCAACGATTCCGCAGTAACCGCTGCGAGCGGCACAATTGCGGCTGATACGACCGCATCTTGTTTACTCTTCACCACGCGCCACCGTGTAGTCGTTGTCCCGGTTTGTGCTGCCTTCGCTTTGGAAGCTTCAAGGCTCGCTCGCACCGCCGCACCGTTAACCAAGGGCGTTGCATCGAAGGCAAAACTCGGGTGGCCACCCATGAATACCGCTAGCTCCTGCTCGCTATCTCGCAATTTGGCCCCTGTGGTTCGCTCCTCGATTTCCAGGAAGTCGCGGGTGAGCAACGCCCGTTTCTGCCGCAGATCGGAGTCCTGAGCAATCACAATGGCTGCAAGCCGAGCGGTGACTTGTTGAGCTTGTATTGGAGAGACACCGGTAAAAGCAATGCTGAAGGTGTCACCACCAGGCGCTCGAAATTCGATGTGTTTGCGTAACGCCTCGACGGCATCGATTGGACCTGGGCCGCGCCGGATCTCTGGATAAAGATCCATTTCGCTCGCCACTGCGTCCAGTGCGAGTCGCGACATCAAGATCTCGTTGAGTCGCCGAGGGACACTTCGAGATTCATCTGATTGAGGCTCATCCTGCGCGAGGCGAACCCCTTCGGAATAGAGGATTACCGTTTCAGATCGATACGCCGGCTTTCGAAATTTCAAAAAAGCGCCGCAGCTAATTGCTGCAACTATCAAACAGACTACTGGAATCGGCCAAAATCGCGCTGCGCGCTGACAAAATCCTCCGATTTCCGCCACGCGTTCGCGAAATCCATCCATGCCTGGGTCGTCATTTGCATCCATTACACTCTCCCGCTACTTGGGTTAAAGGCGCCTACGGCCATCGCGACCAATGGCAAGCCGATCAGCAAGGACGCCCCGCCAAGCATCAGCTTAATCTTGCGTTGCTCAGGCCCAGTGGACAACGAAGCATCGTCAACGACGTCGAAGGACATCCCCAGTCCCCTTCCCTCCAACGCCGCATCCAAGGCTAAAGTCGCCTGGCGCTTTTGGGATTGATCGCGTTGTTGCAGCAGATGAGCTTGCGACCCCAGCAAGCTGATCAGCTCTACCTGACGCTGAGCATCGCCTTGCCCAACCCTTTCGATTTCAGCTCGTTTCAACTGGATTTCGCGGGTTCTGGAAAGGTATACCTGGCTCCACCCCGCGACCTCGTGCCGTGCGTAGCTGGCAGCAGCCGCCGACTGATCTCGGCGCATGGCAACTTCGTGTGCCACAATGAGCGCCCCCAGATCACGCGTCACTTGCGTTGCGATATTCGGGTCTTGCGCGTGATAGCCGACTGACAAACGCACCGAGCGCGGCGCCCCACCCGCGCTTCGCTCCTCAACAAAGTAATTTCGGTAAACCCTAACCTCGACGTCCTCTCGGAATGCATCGAGCGCCGCCCGAGGATTTTTCACTGACAGACTCGGATACAGCTGGTAGCGACGGATCAGCTCGAACAACGGTTTGCTCGTGAATACGGCTTGCTGCACGTACTCCGCGAGTTCGCGTCGTGGTCGTGGCAGGCTGCTCGGATCTCGATCGGTTTCGACGACGCGCAATACGTAGTGCGGCGCATAAGTCTGCTTGCCGAAGAGTATACTCCCACCGACCAACACCACGAACAGTGCGGCCGCCAGCGCGAACTGTATCGGGATTCTCAACCCGCGCACACCGAGCTGCACGGCTTGCCACAGCACTGTGCCAACGCCCGCCTCGTCGTCCAACCAACTATGGGACGTCATTGCACCACGTTTCTATCGCGTCCAACACTTCGCCGTGTGCACGCTCCCACGCCGCAGCCGTCGCCGGCCAAGCCGGCACCTCCCCTGCTTCTGCCAGCGCTCGGGGAACGGTTCGGTGCATAATATCCTGGCCCACCTTCACGCCCCCGCAGGCTGCAAGCTCCCGCAGCAACAACCGATCTTGCAAACCGCGCCGTAACATCTTCAAACGGAGCGAGGGCAACGGCCCTGGATATGCCAAGACGCCATCCCCGTTGCCCCAGTCGGAGCCTCCCTTGCGCCGTTCGTCAAAGGTAATTGGCTGGTGGATCAGATCGGTCGGGCCACCCTGGTTGTTGCGATCTGAAAAGTACAGGCCTTCCCACGCGTACCAAAGCTCAATGCCATATCGCTCAGCGATCCAGCCCCAGGTTCGCAGCGCTGCGCCATCGGTATCCACGATCATGCTTCCGGCCTGCGGTGGCCGCCCGTTGTAGGTCCAAAAGTGTTCGCCGCGCGCCGCTCGTGCGAGGGAGAACCTTGGGATATTTCCAGGCGCAATAAACAGATCGATGGTGTCCCCATAGAAGGGAGATGCGACATCCGTGACACCGCGCAACAGCCGCGGACGCCCACCCCCAGCGCGCCCCATGACCTCTGCGATGTGTCGCGCTCGCTCTTTTCGCGCTGCGGTTTTGGGCTCATCCACGGCGATGGTAAAAGGAGTCACTCCGGTGCCTTGAAACAGCTCAAGCCAGCGTTTCACGTCCTGTTCGATCGCTTCGTCGCTCGTTGTGTCAACGGCTACTGGCCAGTAGGTCACATTGTGCACCATGCGACGGCGCGCTGCGAAACGAGTAGGCAGTAAGTCCGACGCCAAATAGGCTCCGTGAGCGCGAAACAGCGCGTCGTATTCCTCCTCCTTTGCAATCAGCTGCGGACCATCGCCGTCCGGTAAGCCGGTTGTTCGCGCAATCTCTTCTGGTGCGTAAGATACCCAGACAAGCGGATTACTTCGTAGATCGATCCGGCCCCGCCCCACCTCTAGAAAGACGGGAACAACCCGTTCATCGATCTTGAGCTTGCCCTGATAGCGACCCGCGGGCGACAAAGGAGCAATAGCGACGTCGAAGAAGGCGAGATCGTTGGACTGCACTGTGGCTCCATCCGCGGGTACTAGGACATCGGGATAGACACCCGCGCCTGAACTCGGCCCATACATGTCCGTGGAGGGCTCTGAAACCACCAGCGACTGCACCGAAAAGCTGCTCACCAGCGCGGCGGACTCGGGAAGCGTCAGACTCGCTGAACGGCTCTGCCCATCGGAAATTCTGAGCTGAAGCCCCAAGGTCTCGCCGCGCACACCGCGCAGGTAGACGGCCTTGCCATCGAATACTGCGGAATCTGCAGGCGACGGTTGGCTTTGCGCTATCCGAGTCGATTCCGACAGCACCTGAATATCTGGAGATCGATGACAGCCGCCAGTGTTGATCGCGACGCTGACGATGGACGCAGCTGCCATTCGCGATCGAGACAGCACGCGCCGTTGCCAGGGCTTTCGAACGGATGCGTACACGAGGCGACCTGAAGCACGATATGTGCCACGAGCGAACGTGACGCACTTCAGTCCGAGCCGCTGTTCGTCACTCTACCAACAAAGCGGACACAGACGCTCCCATCTCCCTGCAACTCCGCCACGTGAGGCGTTCTTGCAAGCATTTATCTGCGAGCATCTAAATGCTTCCCCTGGCCAGCGATGATTTCCTGGGGGTGGCATACAGATTGCCTCCTCAACTCAGCAATCGTGCTGTTCCGATGAGCACGCTGGGTTGTACCCACTCTGATGCTCGCCATTCCAGGAATAGTACTGCTCGTCATTTTCATCTACGCGCGCCCTCAGGAGTTTTTTGAACGACTGCGGGTCGCGCCATTGCTGTACCTGTTCTTCGCGCTCGCTCTTATTGGTGCGCTGCTCGACGTGCGCACAGGCAAACTGCGCCTAGGCGCCACCCCGCAACTGCCATGGGTCGCAGCGTTCTTCGCGTGGAGCGCCCTCACAGTGATTGTTCAAGCGCCGAACTCGGCCTTTAGTCATATCTCGGAGCTCGCTATTTGCGTCGCCCTGTACCTGTTGATTGCGCACGGCGTGCAAACGTTTCGTTCATTGCACGTCGTGGCGGGTGTGGTGCTCGCTATGGTCCTTTTGGTGTGTGGCGTTGGTGTTGATCAAGGATTTGCACCCAAAGGCTGCGTAGTCATCGACGACTCGAACAGTATCAGCGCGGGCATCGCCGACGGTCGCCCCTGTGAAATCGTGCACGACTGCTACCTGGGTGATTCGGAGCCCGGCGCGGAATACGCCTGTGAACACATTGGGCTCTTCGGAACGACATCTATCGGGGGTGGTCGCATCCGCTACCGTGGCGTGCTGCAAGATCCCAATGAATTGGCCCTGGCCGGTGCAGTGGGGCTCCCGCTTGCCTTTGCTTTCGGGCAAGTTCGACGCACGAATGGGGGGAGGAGGATCGCATGGCGAGTCCTCCCTCTGCTCACGCTGCTGCTCGTGCTGGTGTGCGTGGCGTTGACAGCCTCACGTGGCGGTCAACTGGTGCTGGTAGTGGTCCTCGCCACATACTTTTTGAAGCGCTTTGGAGCACTGGGCGCCGTGTTCAGCGGCGCGCTGGCGGCACCCTTGCTCTTGCTCGCTGGGCTCGGTGGGCGCAGTGGCGCAGAAGCCTCTAGCTCGACTTTGGAACGCCTCGATGCCTGGTCGGAAGCCCTCTCCATTTGGCGCTCGCACCCGGTGCTGGGCGCTGGCCTCGGGCAATTCGGCGAGTACCATTACTTGACCGCCCACAACTCTTATCTGCTGGCTCTTGCCGAACTCGGTTTGCCGGGCATGATGCTCCTCAGCAGCATCCTCTACTTATCGGCAAAAATCCCTCTTGCGGTCTTGCGTGAACCGGCATTCGCAAAAGGCGGCGTGGGCGCGGCAGGGGCTTCAATCGCGCACCCTTGGGCGATGGCACTTCTTGCGGCGTTTGCCGGTCTCGCCGTCGGCATCTTCTTTCTATCGTTTACCTACCACTACGTGCTTTGGATCTACATCGGGCTGTCAGGGGCACTGTACTCCGCAGTCCGCAAGCATTTGCCGACATTCAAGGTCAAGTTTCAACTGAGCGACTTCGCGCTGGTCGCTATCGGCAACGTTACCATTATCACGGGTATCTATTTCTACACGCGGTGGGTGCTCACATGACACCTTGGGTGCGTGCGCTGATCGTCTCGTACGCATTTCCGCCGGTGGGTGGCGCTGGTGTTCAGCGGGTGTCGAAACTGACGAAGTATCTTCCGTTTCATGGCGTCACCCCCGCGGTTCTCACCGTCAAGAATCCCTCAGTTCCGCTGACTGACCGATCGCTGGAGCAAGACATACCGGGCGGTATCGATATCTTGCGCGCACCCACCCTAGAGCCGGGCTATGGACTCAAACAAGCAGCCTGGAACACCGCAGCAGCCAAATCGTCTGGGTTAGCTGTGCGCGCCAAAAAGTGGCTGCTGCGTTTCGGACGCAAGCTGCTAGCCCCTGACCCTCAGGTTCTCTGGCTACCAGGCAGTGCCATTGCGCTTATTCGACGCCTTCGATCCGACGCTGCGGACGATGTGATCTTTATCAGCGGGCCACCTTTCTCCCAGTTCTTGCTAGCTCCGCTCAGCCGCTTACGACCAGGAACTGCGCTGGTGTTAGATTACCGGGACGAATGGACAACGCAGGGTAGCTATGAGCTAGGCAGCGCGGGCGCAGGCGCGTGGCTTGAACCGGCGATGCTGCGCTTCGCCCATGTGATCACTACCGCGACCGAAGAATTTCGCAGCGCGCTGTTAGGGCGCTTCGCCTTCCTCGATCCTGCTCGGGTATTCGCGATCCCGAATGGGTACGACCCCGACGACTTTCCAATCGGCCCGAGCAGACCACCGAGCGACCACTTTGTGCTCACTTACGTCGGCACCGTGTTCCATCTGACGAGCGCTCGGGGCTTTATCGCTGGTCTTCGGCAACTTCAGGCGCGTAATCCGGAGCTTGCACGTGGGCTTGAGGTGCGTTTCATCGGACGCGTTGTCGAGACAGAACAGGTGTACTTCGAGGGAACGGAGGAACTCGGCGTACGACGCCAGGGTTACCTAGAGCATCGAGAGGCTCTGGCGGCGCTGCAAGCAAGCCACGCCACCCTCTGTCTCCTCGATGACGTAGTGGGTACGGATCGTATCTATCCAGCCAAGATCTTCGAACTCATGTATCTGCAAAAGCCCTGTCTGGCCATCACACCGACTGGCGCACTGTCGCGACTGGTCCAGCTGCACGGCTTGGGCGAGGTCGTCCATCCGGCAGATACGGAGGGGATCGTCAATGCGCTGGCGCGGCTCCTTCGGGCCTTTCGCCTCGACGGCGTCGCCACTCAGTCGCAATCGCTATTGCCCACGTTGGGAATTAACCAGTTCCACCGCAAGGCGCAGGCTGGGCAATTCGCTGAGGTGTTCCGCACGGCAATCGCGCTGGCCCGTGCCAAACCGCCTCAGGCAACGGCCGCTCAGGCAGCCCCCTCAGGCAATGGACGTTCAGCCCTAGAGAAGCTCAGTCAATGACTGGAGATTCCACCGTCGTATCATCGGCAGCAAAATAACGCTTCATGAGCGTCAAAACATTCGGTTTCAGTCCGACTCCGCGGCGGTAGCTGACCTCATCCATACACTCTTGGATGATGAAGAGGCCCAAATGCGACTCTGGAAGACTCACCAGATCGGGTTCGAGCTGCAGCAGTGGGTCGAAGCCTTTGCCGGTGTCCAGCAAACGAATGGTTAGCAACGTACCATGAAATTCCAGCTCAAGCTGGGCGTTGCCCGGAGGCGAACCGGCATAAGCGTGGAGGGCGATGTTGTTGAACGCTTCTCCCACAGCTGAGACAACTTTATTGTCGAACTCCTCCGTTAGCCGCACCGGGTCCTGGTCTGCTTCTTGCTTCTCTTGAAGGCCGGACCGTAGCAAGCGGCAGACAGATGCAACCGCCCGCAACACGGTGTCGCGATACAGCAGTGTTCCAGGCACAGAAAGTCTGACCATTTACACATCATCCTTTCCAGCAGAATTCACATCCTACCAGAGACGGCGCATTCAGCTAGCTCAACTGGTCCCGCTTCGGGTTCGTGCGGTTAAACGCAGCATGGACATCGTCGCGGCAGTTATTGGCTTGCTCGTGGCAGCGGTTTTGGCTCCGTTTCTCATACTAGCGATCTATCTCGATTCGCCGGGGCCGATCTTCTATCGCCAGCGACGTGCCGCAGGGATCAAGTCGGGGTCCAACGGTCACTTCACACTGATCGAATTCGACATGCTGAAGTTTCGAACCATGCGCCCTGACGCTGAAAAGTACACCGGAGCGGTACTGGCGGGCACAGACGACCCACGGATCACACGAGTGGGTCGGTTCCTGAGGAGGACGCGGCTCGACGAGCTGCCGCAGCTCTTGAACGTGCTCTTCGGAACAATGAGTTTGGTCGGGCCGCGACCCGAACGACCGGAGCTACTCTATAACCTCGCGCTCGCAATTCCGTTTTTTGAAGAACGCGCACGTGACTGCAAACCCGGAATCACAGGCCTTGCGCAGATCTCGCTGAGCTACACGGGGAAAGCGCCGCGCGGCAGCGCGATCGCAGCGCTCGATGACTCACTGATCAATCCTTTCAAGCTTGAATTCGCCGCTGGCTCTGACGCAGATGACATGCGGACCAAGCTATTGTTCGATCTAGCCTACCTTGCATCGCTTGAACATTTCACAACGTTCCTGCGAACTGACCTGACGATCATCCTGAGGACACCCTGGGTGATGCTGCGTGGCCTGGGGCGTTGATCCCTTGCTGGTTCTCGCCGTCATGGCCTTGGTCGTGGTTCTGTATACCTATGCGGCCTACGGGGCTCTGGTCATCTTCTTGGGAAAGTTCGCTCCCAAACCGATTCGCGGTCGCGCCGATTACGAACCCACGGTGAGTGTTTGTCTTGCCGTTCACAATGGCTCCCAACACATCACAAAGAAGTTGCTGAACCTCCCAGAGCTCGAATACCCTCCGGAAAAATTGGAGTTCCTGGTATTTTCTGACGGCTCCACCGACAGCACCAACCGGTTGGTTGCCGAGTTGGCGCTGCTCGACCCTCGTATTCGCCTCTTGGTGAGTGAGAGGCGCTGTGGCAAGCCGGCCGCGTTGAACAGGATGCGCGCTGCTGCTAGCGGCGAGGTGCTGTTGCTGTGCGATGTGAGGCAGCTCTTGGCCAAAAAGTCGCTGCGTTCACTGGTGAATTCGCTGTCCGATCCCAGCATTGGGTGCGCGTCGGGCAGCCTTATTCTCACAGGCAACTCAGGCGCCGGCGCCTATTGGCGTTACGAACACCTCATACGAGTGTCGGAAGCGCGGCTGGGCAGCACCGTGGGCGTCAGCGGTTGCCTGTACGCGGTTCGACGCGCAGAAATGCCAGAACTTCCTGACGATATCCTGCTGGACGACATGTACGTTCCTTTGCGGATGGCCCTGTCTGACCGAAAGAGAATTGTTTTCGCCGAAGGGGCACAGGCCTACGATGACGCTTGCGACGACGAGCACGAGTTTCCTCGCAAAGTGCGGACGCTAGCCGGGAACTACCAATTGTTCGCGAAACTGCCGAGCCTGCTCGTGCCAGGAGTGAATCCTATGTGGTTCCAACTTACGTCCCACAAACTGCTCAGGTTGTTGTGCCCGTGGGCGCTAGTGGTTCTATTTTTGTCGTCAGGTTCACTGGCGTGGCATTCCCAACTCTCTGCGCTGGCGACGGTTGGCTGGCGCGCGATGTTCGGGGCACAGGTGGTGTTCTATGCTTTGGCAATGCTCGGCTCACGTGCCAGTCGCATCGGAATTCTACCACGAACCTTTGTGCTGCTGAATGTTGCTGCCCTGTTCGGTTTGTGGCGATTCCTCCGCGGAACTCAAGCGGTCACCTGGTGAGTTCGCTCATTCGACGGTAACCATTCATGGCGTCAGGAGCCAGGACCTACTGATCACCGGTAAGCGGATTCACTCCACGGTGACTGATTTGGCCAAATTGCGCGGACGATCCACATCGCAACCGCGAAGCACGGCAACGTGATAGGCAAAGAGCTGCAGCGGAATCGTGTACAAGATCGGCGCCAAACTCGGGTGCACGGCCGGCAGATTGATCACCGTGTCGGCAATTGTGTTGAGCACCGTATCTCCCTCGCTAACAAGCGCCAAGAGGGGCGCACCCCGTGCCGCTGCTTCCTGCAGATTGCTTCGCATTCGCTCGCGGTGTCCATCATTTGGAACCAGCGCGAGCACTGGCAGTGTTCCGTCGATCAGGGCGATTGGGCCATGCTTCATTTCCCCCGCGGGGTAGCCCTGCGCATGAACATAGGCGACCTCCTTGAGTTTCAGAGCACCCTCCAGCGCCACCGGATATAGCGGGCCTCGCCCCAAGAAGAGCGCATTGGGACTTTTGTGCCAACGCCGCGCCACTTCCGCCATTCGCTCGTTCAACGGCCCTTGCAGCCGGGCGATCAGCCCGGGCAGTGATCGCAAACCCGAGACCAACTCGGCGTTGGCACCATCCGAGATTGTTTTTCGTGTACGACCAAGCTCAAGCGCCAAGAGGGTCA
>DATJEQ010000013.1:0-6265 GCA_035496495.1 Polyangiaceae bacterium | reverse complement strand
CTTCTCGCACGGTTATTCGAACCTGCAGAAATACGACCGCAAGACGAATCCCCTGATTGCAGGCGAGCACTATCGCGTCTTCCACGAGCGCGATTTACGTGGTTTGCGCAATCAGCGGGGCATCATCATAGGCACCGCGCGTGCGAATCCGGGCAAGGGAGTGAAGAGTCGCGCGGATTTGCAGGATACGGACAAGACAGCGGGGCTGCGGCGCGTCTATCAGGCGTTGGTCGATCTCAAGATCGACGCGCTGATCTCCATTGGCGGTGACGACACACTGAAAACCGCCAATTTCATGTACGAATACCAGAAGAAGCTGCCCGCCAAAGCACCGCGGGTGTGCGTGACGCACCTGCCCAAGACAATCGACAACGACTACAAGGGCATCGATTTCACTTTCGGTTTCTTCACGGCCGTGGATTTCATGGCCAAAGAGCTGCTTAACCTGCGGGCGGACGCCATGGCCACCAGTGGCTATTACATCATTGAGTCGATGGGTCGCAAAGCGGGCTGGCTGTCGTACGGCGTGGCCATCGCCGGCGAAGCGCACTTGGTGATCGCGGTGGAGGACGTGATCGGCGATCTGGCGGTCAAGGAGAACGGCGAGAGGAAGCTGTCACTCGACGCATTGACGGATCGTCTGGTGGATTTGATCCTCACTCGCGAGGAACGCAACAAATCCTACGGCACCATTGTGCTCGCCGAAGGTTTGGCGGAAATGTTGGCCAGCAAGTACTTGGTGGGCGTTCCCCGCGATGAGCATGGGCACATTTCCCTGAGCCACATCAACCTGGGCAAGATGGTCGCTGAGCGCGTGGGTAAGAAGTACCAGGAGCGCACAGGCAAGGTAAAGAAGGTCAACGGCTTGCAGATGGGCTACGAATCGCGTTGCTCACCGCCGCACGCCTTTGATGTGATGTTGGGGAGCCAGCTCGGCATTGGCGCGTATCGCGGCCTGGTTGAACAGGGGCTGGATGGTCACATGGTGAGCGTCACCGGGCAGCTGGATCTGCAATATGTGCCGTTCACTGAGCTGATCGATCAGAAAACGATGTTGACCGAGGTGCGCTTCGTCAAGCCGGGTTGTGATTACCACCGCTTGGCCCGCTTCCTCGAAACGCGCACCGATCTGCTGGATATCTGGAATGAGCCCGCCCCCAGCCGTTTGCTCAAGCCGCTCGCCAGCACCAAAGGCGCCAGCATCAAAAGCGCCAGCATCAAAGGCGCCAGCACCAAGGGTGCCAGCACCAAGGGCAAGAGCGGGCGCGCGCGCCGTCGCCGCTAGTTTTCAATCGTTCTGCATCAACCGTGAAGGCGGCGGGGCTGCCCCGTCGTCTCCAGCACGGCGTGCCACAGTTCCCCCATTTCATCGACTTGCTTGCGCCCATTCACGGCAAGGGCAATGGGAACATGGGTGAACCGTTGATTCCAATAACCCACCAACATGTTCGTGCGCCCGGAAAGGGCCGCGTGCGCTGCATGTTGGCCCAGCTTCAGGCACATTTCTGAATCGGCTGCGTTGGCGGCAAGACCCCGCACCAAATAGCTGGGGTCGATGTACTTGATGGTGGCGGCGATGTGTTGCGCGCGAAAATGACTTGAGATCGCGTCGCACAAATGGCGGCCAATGTCCTGCAGCTTCTTGTTTCCTGAGGCGTCAGTAGTGTTCGAAGGAGGGAGCAAGTCTTGGCCTGCGCCCTCGGCCACCACGATCACGGCGTGATGGCGCAGCGCCAGGCGCCGCTCCAATGCTTTGAGCAGCCCCATTTCGCCGGCCAATGCGAAGGGCACTTCGGGAATCAGGCAGAAATTCACGTCATTGTCGGCCACCGTCGTGTGCGCCGCAATGAAGCCCGCATAGCGGCCCATCAGTTTCACAATCCCGATACCGTTGAAAGCGCTGGTGGCTTCATTGTTCGCCGCGCTGACCGATCGGCGCGCCTCTTCCACGGCGCTTTCGAATCCAAAACTTCTTTCAATCCACTGCAGATCGTTATCGATCGTCTTGGGAATGCCGATCACATTGAGGGGCAATTTGCGTTTGGCAATTTCGTCGGCTAGAGCGGCCGCGCCGCGTAGCGTGCCATCGCCGCCAATGGCAAACAGCGTGGTGAGATCGCGCTTCAAGAGGCCATCGATCATGGCGCCAATGTCTTGCGGCCCCCGTGAGGTGCCCAAAACGGAGCCGCCCGCATTGTGGATGTTGGAAACGATCTCGGGGGTTAGTAAGATCGGCTCATGGGGAGTTGACAACGGGATGCCCGCGTAGCCGTAGCGGAAGCCCAAAACATTGTGAATTCCGTAGTCGTAACGCAGAGCGAGCGTGAGCGCGCGCACCACGTCGTTTAATCCAGGGCACAGCCCACCGCAGGTGACAATGCCGCAGCGCGCGACTTGGGGATCGAAAAACAGAGATTGCCGTGGCCCTGCTGCCTCGAAGCTGGGGATCTCTTGCCCCGCCTTGCTGAACTCTTCAATGTCCTTGGTGTTGGAACTCCACAGCACTCGATCCGAGGGCGTGACAAATGATTCCGCCGGTAAACGCAACGGCGAGTCGAAGCGAGCGGGGCCGAGCGATTCGACCTGAGTTGCGCTGGACGTTAAGGCGGGGTTGGAGCGGGATTGCATGACCGGCAACAGAGCTTATCGCAGTAGCGCACGGCCGCCCACTCGGGCGTGCGGCCCCGAATTGGTCGACAGTGTTGCCAAGTGCCACAGCCGCCCCTAGTATCTACGCAATGTTTGCGCGCCGAGTTAACGCGGGTCTTCTGTTTGCCCTGATGTTGTGGTCGTTGCCTGGCCACGCGGGGGACACACCGGTGGCGTTGGATTTGCACTACCTGGCACCGCTTTCAAAAGGCAGCGGAGTCGACAGTGGTGCCGGTGTCGCGGTTCGAATCGGACAGCGTTTCCGCCCCGCACCGTGGGTGGTCACGCCAGAGTTGGCGTTGGCTTACGATTCATTTGGTGGCCTAGCTGAGGCGCGTGCCTATCGGGGTCTTGCTGGGCTGCGGCTGGGTTATGATTTCCCCGCGTTGCGCCCGGGGCTATTTGCTCACGGCGGCGTCGCCCGGGTGACCTACTCGCCGCTGCTGAGTCCCGGCGCAGATCACACGTCATTCACCTATGATCTGGGTGCATTCCTCGACGTCACGCTGCTGCCGTTGGTGAATGTGGGGGCTCACCTTGGTTACAATCAGGCGCTCAAGAAGGGCAGCAACTCAGGCACTGGGCTCAAATGGTTGGCGCTGGGTCTGCACGCGGAAATCGTGTTCTAGCGTTTCCGCTACGGACGAAACCACGCCGAAGCCAGGTCTTCAAGCAATACATTCGTGAACTGCTCCAGGGAGGACAGCACGCGTTCGGCGGCGGCAAAGCCAGGCTGAGTCAGTTGGTCGGCGGCGGGCACCGCGACCGCGCACATGCCCGCGCTCTTCGCCGCAGTGACGCCCACCGCGCTGTCTTCGAACACTAGGCACTCGCGAGCCGGCACTTGCAAGCGTTTAGCCGTGGTGAGGAACACGGCTGGATCCGGTTTACCCTTCGCCTCATGTTCGGCAGAGCAAGAGAGTGTGATGACTGAATCGAGGCCCAAGCGCCCGAGCACCGCGTCGATGAGTCGCTGCGGAGATGAGGACGCGACCGCCATCGGAATGCGCCGCTGGTGCAACAGATCGATCACCTGCTCCACACCCGGTAGGGCTGTGCCATCGATTCTGACGTACTCGCACACTTGGTCCACAATCGCGTTCACAATGGCCTTGCAGTCGGGTGAGGGCAGCGCGCTCCTCGCTGCCCAGCGTGCCACCACCTGGTCGATGCGCATGCCCATGGTCTCCGCGCATTGCGCCTCACTGACCGTAAGGCCCAATTGCTCGGCAAATATGCGCACCTCCGCTTTGCGCCAGAACGGCTCAGAATCCACCAGTAGCCCGTCCATATCGAAAATCACCGCGCGGAACACAGTGACCTCCCCCGGGGCCTGGATGCGTGTGCGCCGGGCGACACCTCTGGGTAAACACGGTGAAACAGTGGAGGCCGGAGTTTCAGAAGGAGAGTGTAAGGCGTGTAAAGGCGTTGACGGCTCACGGTGCCCTTCTATGATAGCCGCGAGTTGGTCGCGTTCTGCGCACAATTTGCCCGGCTTGGTAATTTAGATGACGAAAAACACACTCACCGCGGGCCAGCTGAAGAAGTTGCCCTGGCCCAAGGCGCTGCTGAGTAAGCAGTCGCTTTCGGTCGATGATTGTTACCAAATTGGTCAGATCATTGTGGAGAAAGTGCAGCAGGGCGAGCAACTGCAACGTCGCGCCCGCAAGGCGTGGTCCATGCGGCGGCTGCAACAGGAGCTCGGTGTGGGCAGCGCGGCGGCGTTCACGCGCTCGGTGCAAGTGTTCCAAGTGGCGCATGAGCTGGGCTTGAAGCGGCCGCTTCAGGGGGTGTCAGCCAGCACTTTGTTCTTGATGGCCGGTTTACCCCAGGAAGGCCGGACTAAGATCGCGAGGCGGGTGATCAAGGAGCGCTGGTCCAAGCGACGGATTGAAGCGGAGCTGGGCGCGGAGCTCGCTGGGCGCCGAGTTGGGCGGCCACGAGGTCTAACGTGCATCAATGCGCTGGCGCGCTGTGCTTCGTTGCCGCTCACGGTGAATTTGGATCAGGCGGCTGGCTTGGAGGCGACACAGCGCAAAGCAGCCGTGCATCAGTTGCAAAGATTGACGGCTGACATCGCAGCGTTGCGCAAACTCCTCGTGCGAGCGGCAGAGCTAGCCAGCGGGGTTTCACCATGAGCGAGAAAACGCTCACTTCCGTGCAGATCAAGGCCTTACCCTGGCCCGGCACTTTGTTCGAGCCTGGCGCACTGACCGCGCGGGACGCCTTTGAGGTCGGTAAAATCATCGTGCAGCGGGTGTGGCAGGGCCAATTCGATCGGGGGCACCAAAGGAAGCAATGGTCGGTGCGTCAGTTGCACGCTGCGTTGGGTGTTGGAAGCCCCGCTCGCTTCACGCGTTGTGTTCAAGTCTATGAAGTGGCCTCTGAGTTGAAGCTCGGTTCGCTCAAGGGCCTTCCGGTCAGTACGCTTTTTTTGGTGGCCGGTCTTCCTCAAGCCCAGCGCAAGAAGGTCGCCCTGCAGGCGCTGAAAGAAAATTGGTCGAAGCACAAGCTGGAGCAACACATCCAAACCCTGATCGGCCCGCGTACACTGGGGCGCCCGCAGGGCCCTGTATTCTTGCGTGCGCTGCGCCAATGCGCTCAAGAGTCATTGTTGACAGAAGTGGACAAACTGAATTCAGTCGATGCCGCAACCCTTCGCATGGCAGTCAAACAGACCGATCGGTTGCTCAAAGATCTTGAACGGGTTCGCAAAGCGCTGAGGCAAACTAAATGAAAAAGGTTCTGGTTTTAGGAGCTGGGTTTGGGGGATTGGAGTTGTGCACTACGTTGTGCGAAGCATTGGGAAGCAGCGTGGAAGTGACGCTGATCGACAAGGGTTCTTCCTTCGTATTCGGCTATTCGAAGCTGGACATGATGTTCGGGGGCAAGCAGCTCAGTGAGGTGGAGCTTCCCTACGAGGATTTCAGTAAGCCTGGGGTTCGCCTGCTGCGTGAAACGATCACGGCAATCGATCCGACTGCGCGTCGGGTAACGACGACCGCAGGCACACACGAAGGCGACTTCCTCGTCGTGGCCCTGGGAGCGGATTACGATTTCGACGCGACCCCCGGTCTGCGTGATGCCAACGAGTTCTACTCGGTCCAGGGTGCGCAGAGGGTTTGCGAGCTTTTACCCAAGTTTTCACAGGGAAAAGTGGTGATCGGGGTGTGCGGCGCCCCGTTCAAGTGCCCGCCGGCTCCCAGCGAATGCGCGCTGATGTTGCACGATTATTTGAGTGGGCGGGGCGTGCGCGAGAATTGCGATATCACGTTGGTGATCCCGTTCGGCACTCCTGTGCCGCCATCTCCAGAAACGTCGAAGGCGCTGATTGCTGCGTTCGAGGAGCGAAAGATCCGTTTGATCTTGAGTCGTCGGGTGGCCTCGGTTGACGCCGCGCGCCGCGTCGCCGTGTTGGATGACAACAGCGAGTTGCCCTATGATCTGTTTCTTGGCGTGCCCAAGCATCGCGTGCCTGAGCCAGTGCTCCAAAGCGGCTTAGCGCAAGACGGATGGGTCGTCGTTGATCCAAAGACGCTGCAGACGCGTTTTCCCGGAGTCTATGCAGTGGGCGACGGCGCCAACACCGGCACGCCGAAGGCTGGCGTCTTCGCAG
>DATJEQ010000012.1:0-10015 GCA_035496495.1 Polyangiaceae bacterium | reverse complement strand
CAAGACATCAGCAACATCCGCGCTACTCACAATATTGAACGGCGCTTGCCCGCCATCCACATACAACACACGACCGCGTCGAAGCTTGTCGATGAGCAGTGGCAAGAACTGTCGATCATAAGGCCCGTAGATGACGGGGGGCCTTACCGCAGCAACTTCGATGCCCAACTCTGCGCCGCGACCGAACACAATTCGTTCCGCCTCAAGCTTACTGACTTCGTAGGGGCCCTCGTTGGGCAGTGGCACGAAGGTCTCGTCGATGGTTCCGTGCTGGGGCCGCCCGTAGTAGGCGACCGACGAGACATGCACAAAACGTTTCACATTCATTTTTGCTGCGGCGGTGAGCACATTTTGTGTTCCAGTCACATTGACCTGCTCGAACGTCGCTCGATCCCCGCCTTGATCCCCGACGTGGCCCGCCGAGTGAATCAGTGCATCTGCACCTGCAGCCAAAGCTTCCAGCGCCAACGCGTCGAACAAGCTTCCGGTCACGAGTTCAACACCCGCACGCGCTAAATCCCCAGCTTTCGCCGGATCGCGCACCAGTGCTCGTACCAAGTCGCCCCGAGCAAGGGCCTGCTCCACGACGTGGCGGCCCACTCCGCCGGTTGCGCCCGTGATCGCAAGCCTCACGGGTTACCCGTGGCTCCCCAGGGCTGCAAATTCCGTAGCTCGGCAACCTGTGCGTACCCTTGATCAAGCAGGCCTGTGCTGGCGTCGTGGATTCGGTAACGCAGCGTGGGCTTTCCCAGCGGTTGCGATTCAACCATGATGCAGCGCAGTTCGCCTGGTTCGAAAACGCACTGGGCTTGCACCGCGCGCAGCAGCTGTTCGCTGTGCAGGTGACCGTCGCCGAAGTTCCAACCGAGCACCATGCCCGCGACCAATTCGCCGTCGATCCATTCGTATTCTTCCAACTTTGGCACCGCCTTGGGGATCAACCGTGACAGCAACCGCCCGTGCAAATGCATCAGGCGAAAGGCCATTACCTTGCCTACGATGCCAACGCACGCTGCTCGATCATACAGATAACCGAGCTGATCGTGGATCCAGCCTGCGCTCTTGTTGAGCTTGGCTAGCTTTTGATGACTGTCGCCACGGAAGAGCCACACGCTGTAATCCCAATTGCCCGCGTAATAGCGCATACCCAACAGAAACGGGATGCGCCCGGGAAAGAGATTGCCGAGCACCGGCAACACAATGCCCATCAAGACCACCAAGGCTGCACAGGGCCAGGTCGCGTCCAATACGCTCACACTGGCGTGTTTCCAGAACAAGAAGAAGCCACCATACACCATCATCACGTTCCATTCGAGCGGTACCCCCATGGGCACATTGCTGGTGATGAAACCGTGTAGCCCCAGCATGAGCAACAGGCCAATCACAGTCAGTTGGCCACCATTCCCGGAGAGGAGCACGATCGGCACTGAGAGCTCGAGCACGGTGCCCGCGTGACCCATGGCAGTGGCGAAGCGCGATGGCGACAGATCGTCCGGGTAACTGCGATACATCAGCTTGCGCACCCACTGGCTGCGAATGAACGGACTATTGCTGGTCATCACGCCCACCACTGCCGGGAAATGATGATTGAGCTTGGAGATCCCAGCCCAAAACCAGAGCGCCGCATGGATGCCTTTGGCGCCTGGAATGAAGTTCGTGGTCAACACGAACATCATGATCGTTGTCCAGTAGTGTTCACCGCGAGCGCAAAGAAATAGAGTCTTGTCGAGCACCCCCAACACGGGCAACAGGACGGCAATTGGAATCAAGAGGTCATTGCCGGGATGTGGTGACATCAGCGCCGCAACGACCAGCCCCGCGTTCAGCGCGTACAAGGCAACATCGAGCCACGTCCGCTTGTAGCCTCCGATCAAGGGCACTCCTTCGAAAACCGGCAATTTGGTGGTTCCGGGTCGCAGAAAGTACAGCGCTCCGCCAACCGGCGGCAGGTAGCGACCGGTGAGTGGCCCGCTGCCGCACCCCAGCCCGGTGATCTCGAACAACATGCTCCACAGGATGGCTTTCTGGAACGCTTCAGGTGCGAAGCACCAAGAGCCAATCGTCGCAAGCTGCCCGAGACCGGGCGTGAACCCGCAGAAGAACAGCCAGCCTGCCACGTAGCCGAGGATCTTCAGTGCATAGAGGAAGTAGACGGCAATGGGAGTGCCGTACCCCTGCATCGCCCAGGCCAGACAAACCTGACGACTGCGTTCAGCGAACGGCAGTTTTTCCCACACCAGCGGGTCGTAGGGCGGTGGGATCGGTCTTACGAACATGTCAGGCTCCTCATCCTGTGGATGCCAGAACCTGCTTTTGCAGCACAGGGTTATTTTTGGATGGCCGACCTGCTAGCGCATCTGCTTCTTGATCTTGCGCGCAAATGTCTGCGTGCACAGGCCGTGATTCGCTTCATGGTCTATGATTTCCATGGTTAAGCGAGCCTTCACGTCTGCTGTGAATCCGGCGTGATCGCGAACCAGCGTGGCCAGTTGTCCGCCAGTTGGGGTGCTTGGCCATTGTTGCTTGGCCGCGGCCTCTATCTTGTTGGGTTGTCTGTGATGTGACGGTTTCGTCTTGGTCACATCCCGCATCATCGAGCCTTCCGCTAGGCGTCGACCGGTTCCCTGACAACTGGGGCAGCGTGTGGTCAGCCCAAAGGAATTGCTGATGCGCCCGTCGCCACCGCAAATCCCGCAGGGCTCGCCGCTCACCGTTGTAGTTTCTTCGCACGAAATAGGCGCGGGGTGGCAATCATGCAAACAGTATAGCGCGATTTGCTCCGGGTTGTGGGAATTTCCAAATCTCGGGGAAATTCGCGACGCATTGTCTTCCGGCTGGGCATGTCACAATAGACGGGATTCTTGGGTCACCCCAGCAGCGCCATTTCGGCGAACATCTGGCCGGGGCCGAGCATCGCCAGCGCTTCTTCGCCCATGCCAGAACACCGCAGCTCCGCCTCAAGGCGTAGCTGGAACGCCGAACACGTCGAGTTCGAAGATGGAGTTACCCCACTGCCACATGCGCTTGAAGCAACGAATGCGCACGTACTGAGTGATCACGGGATCGATGGGATAGTGACTTTCGATGAGATCGAGGCTCTGGCCGTTGGCGAGGTTGTCTTCTCGCGCGACTGGGACCCAATCCGCGTCTACGTCGGTGGGTGCAGTGCCATACTGGGTCCAGACTTGGGCTTCGTGCACGAGAGCGCCCGAGTGCTCCCAGTAGATGTCGATCTTAGTGACGGCATAGGTTGCCCCGAGGTCGACGTACATCCAGCCGTCATCGACACCCTGTTGACTTTCCCAGCGTGAATCCTGGCTGATTGTTCCATCCAACGCTTTCTCGCAAGGAAGGTTGGGGGTGAAGTTGGGTGACGACTGGCAGGTCTTTCCCGTCGACACATTCACGGGATCTCCCACGATGACCGGCGGGCCCCCAGCGCTGCCCCCGGCACCGCCCGCCGAGAGCCCTGCTGTACCGCCACTGCCTGCGGTGAGCGAAGTCGAACCGCCAGCTGAGGACAGCCCTGCTGCCCCGCCACTGCCCGCGGTGAACCCGGTTGAAGTGCCGCCCCCGCCACCGTTTGCCGGGACGCCCGCTGTTCCCCCAGCCGCGGTGAACCCTGTCGAACCGCTTGTCCCGCTCGCGGTTGTTCCGCCCCCAGCGTTGCTTGAACTGCAGGCTCCCAGCAGCGCCAAGTGGGGCAAGAGACAGGCGAATAGGATCGTAGCGCGGAATGTCATCCTCTGTGGGTGTCCGGTTCTGGTCCAAAGTGTGTGGTACTTGTCCCCAAGGGATGAGGTTCATCAGATGTCATGGTGCTTCGGATGATTCAGTGGGGGCCTTAGGAGATCACGCTGCTGGGCTCGAAAGAAAGCCTCCGCGGGTTCGGTACAGCGTTGTTAATTGCTTGCAGCAATTGCGTTGCGAGATCGGTGCCCGGATATCCTCGTCTTCCCCAATGATTGGGGACAGCCCTCAGCCCCAAACGCCAGTGAGCCAGTTCGTGCGCGCAGCGACGCGGCCGTGCACCACGTCTTTGAAGTGCTTCTGCAGCTTCTGTGTCACGGCGCCAACGCCGCCGCTGCCAATGGTGCGCCGATCCACTGAGCCCACGGGTGTCACTTCGGCTCCAGTGCCGCACAAGAACATCTCGTCGGCCACATAGAGCTCTGTGCGCGCGATGGGGCGCTCGATGAATTGCAGGCCCAGATCTTCTGTAGCAAGGGTGATCAATGTGCGGCGTGTGATGCCGTCCAAGTTGTCCGCCGTAGAGGGCGGCGAAACCAGCGCCCCGTTACGCACGATGAACACGTGCTCGGCACTGCCTTCTGAAACCTTACCCTCTTCCGTCAACAGGATCGCTTCGTCAAAGCCGTTGTCGAAGGCTTCGCGGCGTGCGAGCGCGCTGTTCAGATAAACTCCAGTGGGTTTCGCACGCGCGGGGATTGCGTTGTCCGTTGCGCGTCGCCACGACGACACGCACACGCTGATGGTGTCTTTGTCGATATAGCGTTTGAGCGGCAAGCAGTAGATCGCCAGCGCCGCATCCGATTCGCGCAACACGGGCGCCAACTCGTTCGAATTGCTGAACACTAACGGACGCACGTACACGTCGTGGTGCACTTCGTTCTTGCGTAGGAGCTCTAGCACAGCAGCCTCAACCTCAGGGCAGGGGGGCATGCCCAGGAACAGCATGCGCGACGACTGCTCCAAGCGCCGGATGTGGTCGCTCAAGCGAAACAGCAGCACCTGTTTGCCGTCGTCGGCTAGGTAGCCCCGAATGCCGCCGAAGCAGCCAAGACCGTAATTGAGGGCGCGCGCGCGAACGCTCAGCGTTGCCTCAGCGTCGTCGATGAATTTGCCGTTGAAGTAAGTGACCATGGGGCCAGGGAAAGAATGCCAGAAAAGCCCCCAAGGTCTAGCCAGAATCGCGCTTCCTTGGCGGATAAGCCGTCAACCCATGGGGGGGGCCAGCGCGTGAGCACCTAGCTGAAATTGTGCGATGCGCTCGATCATCTGGCGGAACTGCTCCCGCCCGAAATGCGCGCCGCTCATCAGCCAGTCGACGTGGCCGGTGTGCTCGGCTTCGTCGGCGAAATGGCCCAGAACGTCGAGGTGATCACCGGGCCCGCACCACAGGATTTCGCCCCACAGCATGCTCAAAGTAGGCACCACACCGTCGCTGGCGTGCTCATCCAGCTCAAAGCCAATCTCGGTATTCAGTCGGCCGCGTTGTTGTGCACTGGGCTCAGCGTAGCCGTAACATTCGTGCCGCTGGCCTGTGATGCGATGCAACGTGGAGTACATCGCCGCGCTGAAGGCCGCATACGGTGAGCGAATGCGCCTGCCCAAGTGTAAGGCGCGTGGCGCTGGCGCGCCGGTAATGACACAGCCGTAGCGCACGGTGCCGCTGTTCGCCGTAGCTGCGTTGAACAGGTCCATCGCTTCCGGTGTGGTTTGAATCACCGCGCCCTGATCCAAGCGCACCTGATTGAGGTAGCCTTGAATGGCCTTGCGCCCTTCGCGATCTACGAACCGCAAGAGCATTTCCGTAGCCCGACTGATCAAGCGAAAATCACCGCCGAATACTTGATCCACACCCCCCAAACTGGCGAGCAGCCGAGAGAAGATGGCCAAGGAAGGCTCGCCCAAGGAAAGCGACATCACGGTGAGCAAGCTCAGCGCGTACATCACGCGGGTGCCTGCAACAGTGGTGAAATAGGTGGCCAGGGGTGTGCCGTAATGCGGCGCGTTCAAGGTGATGGCGGTGCGCACGCGATTCGTCCAAGCCAAGTCGCGAGGTTCCACTCCCAAGCTGTGGGTGGGAGAGAGCAACAAGCGCACGTCGACGCCGCCCGTTGAATGGCCCAACAAGTGAATCGGGTCGTCGCCCTGTGCGGAGGCTGCCACCGCTTCCGCCAAAATCTTGGTACGATAACGAATGCTCGCAGTGGGCGGAGGCGCCACAACTTCGACGACCAAGCGTTTGCCGTTCGCTTCATAGCAGCGCTGCAATTCTGCGCGCACATGGCCGAAATAGTCATACCCGGCAAGTCGGGAGAACCCGAACATGCCCGGGATCAGATACAGGCGATGGGTTGCTGATTCGCGCAAGCGGCAACCGGAGTCACTTCGTGGGATTGATCAGCCCAGCGGGATCCGCAGCAACAGGGCCCTCCGCCGCGGCCTGATAGCTGACGGTGCGCGTCACGTCGAAATCGAAGTCGATCTGGCTGACACCGGGGGCGATGCCTTGCGCGGAGAGCGGCTCGCGCACGCGGCGCACGCGGTGAATCAACAGTTGCCCGCGTCCGCTGAGAGCCTTGCTGCGCTCCGCAGGCACAGTGCCCACGCCCGCGTCGTCGCGAAACGCGCATTGCACGCTGTTGGCACCCGCTGCATCGCGCAATTCAATCACCACCAAATCACTCGAAGCTGGCTGACTTGCGGGCAACCAGGTGACGTCGATCGGCGCGCCATTGTGCAACTCAGAAGCTTCATCAATGGGCAAGCCGCCCACCGTGATCGACTGCAACGATTCAGGCGCAGTTGCTGACAAATCCAGTGACGGCAGTACGGAAGAGCCGTCCACGTGCACGCGGTAGGGCAATGCTGGGGGCAGCGGTTCGGCGGATTGATCGCGCGTGGTGTACGTCACGCCGGAAACGAGCTGAGAAATAGTAGGAAAAGCGCGCGGGGCTAAGCGGGCGCTGGTGCGCGCCGTTTCAATCGTGACCTCGCCGGCCTCCAACAGCTCAACGTTCCCCAAGGACTTCCAATCGATCTCTTTGGGGGCAACGCGCTCTTCGCCGATGTTCGGGTTGACGCAGGTGTCGACCGCGGGCCAGCTCTGATGCAGTCCCACCCAGTCGAGCACTCGATCGGGCTCGGTGTATTGGGGCAGGCTCACGAAATGCGCCATCGCATGAGCATTGCCCACAGCCGGCTCGCTGGGCCCAATGGGCGCCAATTGGGCGTCCCCAACTGGAACAGCGGGGTCGGCGGAAATACTGCGCTGCACGCTGACGATCGCGCGTGTGGAGCGACCCTCGGTCTTGATGTAGGGATCTTCAGGGCCGCTGCCACAGGCGACCACCAGCCAAGTCAGGCCGAGCGCGGCGCTTCTGAGCGCCCACTTCTGAACCACGGCGGATAGATCCGCACCCTGGTTGGAATCGCTCGAAGCCCTAAGCATCACGCCGGTAAGCGTAATGAGCCGCGGCCACCCCCGCAACTCTGGCCGCCTTTCGTCGTTACAACTCGAAGACCAGCGCAGCGGCCGGGTCGATACTCACGCCCGTCAGGCTGAGCGTGCGGCGAGCTGGAACTCCGGAATCACTAGGAAATTCCACGGCGCCAAAAGCATGTTGGAGACCGACGCCCAACTCCAGGCGCAGGAAAACTGGCGCTGAGCCGGTCGAAAGGCCGACGAGGCCCTCCGCTGAAAGGCGTCGCCCCGTCGCATCGGCGTACAGTACGTCTTGCTCTGCTGCGGTCGTCTGCGGCTGCATTGTATTCGGCGGCATCGTGGCGGGCGGCATTGCAATCGGAACCGGGAGGACCGTTGGGATTTGGCCGTGCACCTGTTCATAGCCGACGCGCACGCCAAACGACGGTTCGAACCAACTGGTTGCTGTTCGCACGCCGAACAACACCGGAACATCGAAACCGAACCCGGCTGATGAAAAGTCATAAGCATCGGAGTTCAGCCGGCCTGGGGGTTGACTGCCCGTGGAGACGGGGATGAGATCGTGGTTCAGGTGGGTCAACACTGCGGTCGCACCCAAGCCAATACTCAGTGCAACGTTTTCGTTCTGGAATGCGTGACGCCCATCGACGCGAATACGGTTGCCCGTGTAATCCAAGCCTGCTTCGTAGCTGTGACCCAGCCCGACGCGTGCACTCGTCCACGGGGCGACTCCCGATGACAAACTGTGGTTGAGCAAGGTGCCCTCGACGAACGTCTGTTCCTCGGGGCCGTTGTCGACCACATGCGTTGCAGCGATGCTCTTGCCCTCGTCGATTCTGCGTTGCGCAGAGGGCGAGATGAAGCGGGTGGAAACGCCGCCACCGACCGCGATTTGATTCTGATCCAGCGTGTGGGCTGGGTGGAGCAATGGACTTGCGCTGCCACAACCGAGCACGGCGAAACCCCAAAGCGCGCCCTTGCACGAGTGGCAGCTGCGGCAAATCGCACGCAACCGAGCCGCCGAAAACCGCATGCGCGGGGTGTCTCCCAGCTCGGTTGGCCCCGTCAAGCGAGAATGCCACTGTAGACGCCAGGAGCGAAGCTGCTAGATTCGCCGCGCATGTCAGCCCCCGCAGGGAAATACGCCAGAATTCTGCCGCTGGCTGGTCTGCTGCTGGCCGTGGCCTTCGCTACGGGTTGCCAGAACAAGATTGGCGACAAATGCAACACCACAGCGGATTGCACCACCGGGGTGGATCGGATTTGCGACACCACGCAGCCGGGGGGCTACTGCACGATCTTCAATTGCGAGCCGGACACCTGCCCACATGAGAGCGCCTGTGTGGCATTTCGCACGGCGCCCGCCTCCGCGGAAGCGTGCCAGAACAGCCAAGAGGCGCCGCGACTGGAGCGCACCTTCTGCATGCTCCATTGCAACAGGGATTCCGATTGTCGTGCGGGCTATGCCTGTATTGCCTTTCCAGAAAATGACCCGCAACACAATCCGTGGTCGGCTGAAGTGATCGACCACGTGTCGGCGGCGGTGTGCATGGTGCCCTATTCGGGGCCCAGCCCGGGCTCGCGTGACACGGCGGTGTGCAACGCGGCCCCCCAGGCGCCGGAATTGCCCAACGCTGGCACGGACGCCGCGCTGGGCAGCGATGCGTCAAGTGGATCCGCCGACGGGGGATGAGGGATGGACGCGAGCACTCGCGTTCGCCCAAGTCGGGCTCTGTCGAAATGGGTTGCCTCGCTGTGGGCGGTGCTAGCCCGTGGTGCGGGCGCGATGCTGGTCTTGGTGGTGCTCTCAACGCTGGTATTTCTCGCGCTCAGATTATTGCCAGGTGATCCCGCAACGTTGATCCTTGGAGATCAGGCGAGCGCCGCTGCGCGTGCCTTGCTCAGGGCGCGGCTTGGGCTGGATCAACCCCTGCTGATTCAGTATTTCAAGTTTTGGCGCGGGTTGTTGCAGCTGGACTTGGGCGAGTCATTGAGCAAGCCCGGGGCGCCGGCCCTGCTGCTCGTCGGCCGCGCGTTTGCGCCCACGGCGAGCCTCGCTGCGGTTGCGGTGTTGTTAGGGGCTGTCTTGGGAGTTGCGCTAGCGGTGGTCAGTGTGGGGCCATGGCTCGGTCGCGCGAAGGATTGGGTGCATCGCTTGATTCTTGGGCTGGCTGCAACGCCGCTTTTGGCGTTCGCGCCGCTGTTCACCTTCCTGTTCGCGGTGCACTGGCGGATCGTGCCGTTGCCGGGCGATCCGGATAGCGGGCTTGCCGGGTTGCTGTTCGCTTCTGCCCTGTTGGGGTTACCGCTTGCGGCGCAAGTGGCGCGCATCGGTCGCGCCGCGTTGTTGATGCACGCGCGCGAGAAGTTTTTGGACGTTGCTCGGGCCAAGGGAGCTAGCCCGCTGCGCGTGTGGTTGCTGCATGCGCTTCCGGTTTCCTTTCCGGCGGTCTTTGTGGTGATCGCGGCTCAATTGGGAGCGCTGCTGGGCGGCGCGGTGGTGCTAGAGCGCTTGTTTGAGCGCCCCGGGTTGGGCACGTTGATGCTCAACGCCTACGCCGCGCGCGACATTCCGGTGTTGGAAGGCGCAGTGTTGGCCGCCGGGACGCTGTTCGTGATCGTGCAAGCCGCAGCGGGAGCGATCAATGCCTGGATCGATCCACGTGGGGAGCAATCATGAGGCGGGGGCGTTTGAGATCGGATCTCGCACTCGCGTTGGGGCCACTGGGCGTTCTGTTGATCTCAGTGAGCGTGTACTGCGTCTTTTCGGGAGCGCCTGCGGGTCGTTTGGATTTGGCGCACTCGTGGCAAGGGCCGAATTGG
>DATJEQ010000011.1:0-2859 GCA_035496495.1 Polyangiaceae bacterium | reverse complement strand
GGGGGGCGATTGTTGAGCGGGTTGGGTTGGCGTTGGAAGATTGGATTGGTGGCCATGGCATTGGGCTGCGAAGGCCACGGGAAGACCATTGCCTTCGAGATTCCAAGAGCGGGTGCACCCTCCGGCATCGCTGCAAATGGTGGAGGCAGCGGCAGCAGCTCTGCCGGCAGCGGCTCTGGCGCGATGGGCGGATCGGATCCCTTCTATGGCGGTGACGTGATGCTTAGTACTGGCGGAATGTCTGCAGCGCTACCGCATGTGCAACAAGACGCGGCGGCTGCAGCTGCTGCGTGCGAACGTGCGCGAGCAAATGGCGCAACGTTCTGTGAGTATTTGGATTTGCCCTGCACCCCTCGTCTTGAATACTGCGAACCAATAGCGGACGCGGGGGGATGTCCGCAGGATGAGCCGCAGTGGGTATACGACGGGGTGCGACTGCGATGCTCCGAATCCTTCGTAGAGTTCTACGCGTCGCCGCGCATGCTGGATGGCGGTTGCTGCTACATCGCTCAGGGCATCTTTGCGGGCCGGTGAAGTGCGGTGTCTGATTTGCCCGTGTGGGCATTCCCACAACGTTACCTCGGCTGATCGACGCTGGGAGCGAGCGTGCACTGGTTGCCGGCGCCGTCGAGTTGGGCGCAACTTTGCCGGTAGTACAGGCGCTTGCCGCAGCCGGTCACGAGGTAGTTGGAGTCGTTGATCCGTGTCACGTCGACCTGAGTTTCGGGGCAGTCCAGATCCTGAGCCCCGCGCACTTGCAGTTCGGAAGATGCGTCCGATGAGCAGCCCAGTAGCAGCAAAAGGGGGATGATGCCGCGGATCACAGTGAGCACCGTAGCACAGTGAATTCCTGATCTAGGCCCCATTTCCCGGTTGTCCTTGCGCTAGGCGCCGCCTGCTCGTAGATCACGCCGCTCATGCGTAAATCAGTGTGGTTAGCGTGCGCACTCGCGCTGTGCGGGCTGGGGATTGCGATTCCGGCGGGCGCTCATGTTCATGTGGTGCAGTCGGGACAGCGGCTCGGGTCGATCGCCAAGCGCTACAATGTGACGGTCGACGATCTGCGTCGAGTCAATGGGATTGGGGTGCGCGATCCGATCAAACCCGGACAGCGATTGACCATTCCCGGACCGCAGGACAAGCAGGATCTCTCGAAGGCAGAGGGTGCAAAGAAGGACGGGTCGAACAACGACGACTCAAAGAAGGATCGGTCGAAGAAGGACGGCGCGAAGGCGAAAGCGGTGGCGCCCAAGCCGCTCACTGTTCACACCGTGTACGCGGGGCAGCGGTTGGCTTCGATTGCGAAGCGCTACTTGGTGACGCTTGAAGCTTTGTGCTTTGCCAACGACCTTTCGCAGTACGAACCGATCAAGCATGGGCAAAAATTGGTGATCCCCCAAAAGGACGACGTGGATGGGCGCATGGCGCGCCGGGCGCGCCCGGGCCTACTGGGGATACCCGAGGAAAAATTCGATAGCGACAATGGGGAACACGGCGGTGGTCGGCGCAGCATGCCGAACTATAAGCGCGCTCCCAGGACACGCGGCTACGTGACTCTGGTTGCTTATTCCAACTCCTGGAAAGGCCACATCTTAAAGCACGGGAATGTGGTCCCCCTGGCACTCAAGCAGATCTCCGATCTCTTGGGCGCAGAAGGCGACGAACGCGCGCCGTCGCGGCTGCTGGAGCTTGTCTCGCAAGTGAGCGACACCTTTGGCGGGCGGGCGATTCGCGTGGTCAGCGGATTCCGAGATTTCTCCTACTTCGCTGAATCCAGGCACAAGACTGGGCACGCTCTGGATTTCAGTATTCCGGGTGTTCCCAATTCCGTAGTGCGCGATTACTTGCGCACCTTTAAGAATGTCGGCGTGGGTTATTATCCCAATTCCTCATTCGTGCATTTGGATGTGCGCGGGCACAATTCCTTCTGGGTCGACTACGCCGGCCCCGGGCAGCCTCCGCAGCTCAGCCCCAACGCCGCGCCCATCAACGCGCAGTCGACCGCTGAGCAAGAAGCGGGCACTGCTGCGCAGGAAACAGAACCCCAAGATCCTGCTCCGCAACACCCGGAACAAGGTGCGATTCCGCCTCTCGCCGTGCCCAGTGAGCCAACCGTTGCTGGCGCCGGCGGCTCCGGCGGGTGATCTGAGTTGCGAAGCGTTAAAATAAACGCGACGCATTTCAGAAACTCCGAGACGTGTCGTTGTTAGCCTGGCGACTCAGTCGCTAGTTAACTCTTGAGGGGAGGACTTCATGAAATTGATTCACGCTGCTCAAGCGGGGCAGGGCGGGGCCGTAAGCATTGCTTGCATCAATAAGGCGACCGTCGATCTCGGTGTGCCATTCGACAAGCTCACGAAAGCCTTACAAAAATGCTTCGATCAATATTTTCTGCCAGTTTGGGGCTACCCGGTGACGCTGTACAACACCAGCAAAGCGAAACCCTCTGATTGGCAGTTCATCTATTTTGATGACGCGGATGCAGCCGGCGCACTCGGCTACCACGATCTGACCCATACAGGGCAGCCTATCTCGAAGATCTTCGTTAAGACAACACTTGCAGATAATCAGCTGGTCAGTGTGACCGCATGCCACGAACTGTTCGAAATGGTGATCGATCCGATCGCTAATCTGTGGGCAGAAGCGGCCGATGGCAGTGAATTCGCTTACGAAATGTGCGATCCGGTGGAAGAGGACACCTTCCTGGTCGACGGCGTTGCAATGTCCAATTTCGTTCACCCGTCGTGGTTCGAACCGTTCAAACACCCCGCGGGAACAAAATTCGATCACCTCGGTTTACTCAAGAAACCGTTCTCCATGACCAAGGGCGGCTATGTGATTGTGAAGAACAAGGGTAAG
>DATJEQ010000010.1:0-16399 GCA_035496495.1 Polyangiaceae bacterium | reverse complement strand
GCATTTGACGGCGCTATCGTCGATCTTGATTCCCTTGGCCTTGGCCTTTTCGCGCGCGGCCTTCATGAGGGTTTTGACTTTGTCGCGACCTTTTGCTCCGCCGTCCTTGCAGGCTTTGGCGACCACTGCGAAGTTGAACGTCTTCGCCTTGCAGGGCCCACCGCTCGATCCTTCGCTGTCGTCGGCCGCGTTCGCGGTGCCCCAAGCCGCAAAGCCAGCGATCAGCAGCGCTGCGAACAAAGTTGTCCTCTCCAAGCTTCGTTGATTCATGGACTTGCTCTCCACCGTGCGCTGTGAGCGCACGCGATCCAGGTCTCTCCTAGCTAGTGCCCACAACCACTTCTGATCGTGTCACGATCGCCGCCGATTGCCGATGCGCCCGATTTGTACGCCCGCGCTGTAAACGCCAAACCCGCCAACTTTCCCCACAATTTCCACAAAATTGGCGACTGCGATCCGCTTTTTCACCACGCTGCGACTCACACGTGAAGCGGCCGCATTTCGTTGCGATGCTCAGTTCGTAAAAACGATCTTCACCGTCTTTGTCCCGGTACCGCCCACTCCGTAGGTTGCGTCGAGGTCCACGGTTTGCTGCGCGGTGAGCGTCATACCACTGGTGAGGGCTCCGGGGGTGCTGCAGCCTCCTGCACTGATTACGGTGCATTGATTGCAATCCAGTGCCCCCGCGCAATTCAGCTCAGTGCCGGCCTGTGCAACGAACGTGAAAGTGCCAGGTTGGATCTGTTCGGCGCGATCGCACACCACCGATTGCCCAGAGGGCGAACACGCCTGAGCCAGCGCTGAATTCACGCTGTACAACCCGTCCCAGGTAGGTTTGGTGCTCTCACCGGGCTGCAGCGTGATCGTGTTCGCCAATTGACACAACGCAGGACAGCCATAGGGCTGGCCTCGCATCGCGGCCTCACAGGGATTGCGACAGAACGGCAACTGCCGCAGCGTGCGACCAGCAGCGTTATCTACATGGAACAGCGAGGTTGCGCCGCAGGTGCCCTCTTGTTGCCCCAAGTAGATCGCGGCGCTGGTGTTGTTCGTGATCGTCACGTTGATCGTCAGAGCCTGATCATCTTCGAACATTGAGCATTGTGATCCGCCATCGGCGGTCGGTGCGCCGCTGTCCGCGGGCGCCTTCGGCCCATCGCCGTCACACCCGGCAACAAAACCCGCCACAAGGATCACCAGTGAATACAACGAGATACGTGACGTCAGGGGCAGCATTGGGGGCCTAGCTTGCGTGGGCATCGCGCAACAGTCAATCCACCAAACAACATGCCAACAAAGGATGCAGCAAAGGATGCCAGCAAGGCGCAGCGCTTCGCGTCATTGCTGCACCAGAAAGCACCGCGCTTGGCGCACGCCGGTGTCGTACAATTCGGGCGCTTCCCTAGGGCAGCGATCGAAGACTTTAGGGCAGCGCGGGTGAAAGCGGCAGCCCCCGGGCGGCCTGATCGGTGAAGGCACGTCGCCCTGTAACACGACCACCTGGCGCTTTGCTTGCGGGTCAATCGAAGGCACCGCGCTGACCAGCGCTTGCGTGTACGGATTAGCAGGCTGTGTCAGCACCGCTGCCGCGTTCCCCACCTCCACCACTTGTCCCAAATACATCACGTAGATTCGATCCGCTGTGTGCCGCGCCACACCCAGATCATGCGTGATGAACAAATAGGCCAAACCCAGTCGCTCTTTCAATTCTGCGAGCAGGTTGAGGATCTGCGCGCGAATGGAAACATCCAACCCAGAGACCGCTTCATCCAAAACCAACATTCGGGGCCCAACCGCCAGCGCGCGCGCAATGCACACGCGCTGACGTTGTCCTCCTGAAAGCTCATGCGGATAGCGATTGCGCAGTGAAGGATCGATGCCCACTTGCGCGAGCAGATCGCACACCGCGCCTTCCGTCTGCCCCGACGCGACCCTCTCGTGAATCCGTAAGGGCTCGGCGAGCGCCGAGGCGAGCGTCATCCTCGGGTTCAAACTCGCGTCTGGATTTTGAAACACCATTTGGATCTGTTGCGCCGTATGGCGCTGGAGCGCTGGGCTCTGGGGGAGCGCATTGAATGTGATGTCCCCGGATTGAATTCGTTCCAGCCCCACAATCGCCCTGGCCAGCGTGGATTTTCCGCACCCCGATTCCCCAACCAAAGCCACAGTTTCTCCGACGTTAACGGTGAGATCGACTCCATCCACCGCGCGCACCACGCCATGTACAGTCGGATAGTGCACACGTAAGTCGCGCACCCGAAGCAGCTCGCCGCTCACGCGATTTCCTCCCGCGGCACGATGCAGCGACGCGAACGCTGCCCGTCGAACTGTACCAACTCAGGCTCTCCCTGATGACAAGCCTCGCGCACATGCTGGCAACGCGGCGCAAAGCTACAACCTGTGAACGGCCCACGATCCAAGCGGGGGGGCAAACCTTCGATGCTGTGCAACCGCTCGCCGGCCGGCGCGTCCACCCGAGGTACACTATTGAGCAGCGCGCGCGTGTAAGGATGAGCGGGCGCTTTGAATAAGTCCGCTGTGGGCCCTGTTTCCAGAATTCGACCGGCGTACATTACGATCACGCGATCGCACACCCCGGCAACAATGCCCAAATCATGGGTGATGAGCAGAATGGAAAGACCCCGATCCTTGCGCAATTGTTGCAGCAGCGCCAAGATCTGTGCCTGAATCGTGACATCCAACGCCGTGGTGGGCTCATCTGCAATCAACAATTGAGGATCGCACAAGAGCGCCATCACAATCATCACTCGCTGGCGCATGCCGCCGCTGAATTCATGTGGATAAGAGCGAATGCGGCGCGACGCGTCCGCAATGCCTACATAATCCAGTAATTGGATTGCGCGCTCCTTCGCCTCGCGGCGCGATAGCTTTAGGTGCAACGTCCCGACTTCCACCAGCTGCTCCTCAACGGTCAAATACGGATTCAAGCTGGTCATGGGATCTTGAAAAACCATGCCCATTTGATTGCCGCGCAGACTGCGCAACTCTGTTTCGCTGAGCCGAGTGAGCGAGCGGCCTTGAAAGCGGATTTCGCCGCCACTGACGCGCCCATACGGCTTGGGCAGAAGGCCCATGATGGCCAGGCTGGTGGCGCTCTTGCCGCAGCCGGATTCGCCAACCAAGGCCACGATTTCCCCACGGCCGACACG
Source organism: Polyangiaceae bacterium (assembly GCA_035496495.1). GTDB lineage: Bacteria > Myxococcota_A > Polyangia > Polyangiales > Polyangiaceae > SZUA-265. Next base: position 13,229 of record DATJEQ010000010.1, on the reverse strand, counting down.
GAAGCCCACTCCGCTTGCCGCATGCACCACACCGTCGTTGCTATCGAATTCGACGCACAGATCGCGTAGCTCCAGCAATGCGGCGGAATCAGTCATTGGTCATTGCCGCGTCTTGGGGTCGAAGGCGTCGCGCAGGCCGTCACCCAGAAAATTCAAACTGAACAGCGTCAGCGCCAGGAAAGCACTGGGCCAAAACAAGAGCCACCAATGCGACTCAATGGGGTTTACCACGCTGACCCCTTCGGAAACCAACTGGCCCCAAGAAAGCTTCACCCCCAAACCCAAAAATGACAGGAATGATTCCAAAATGATCACAGCCGGCACCGTGAGCGTCGCGTACACCAAGATCACACCCATCACATTGGGCACCACGTGCAGTACAATGATGCGCAAGTGACTGCAGCCCAAAAGCCGCGCTGCGAGCACGAATTCGCGACGCCGCAGTGAAAGGACTTCACCGCGCACCACCCGCGCCATGGTGAGCCACTGCACCAGGCCCAACGCGATGAATACCGGCAAGGCCTCGCCGCGTGCTGATTCGGCGAACATCAGCATCACCAAGATCACCAAAAACATGTAGGGAATGCCGTACAGGAAATCGACCAAGCGCATCATCACTTCGTCGACTCGGCCGCCGAAATAGCCCGCAGTTGCGCCGTACAACACCCCCACCACCACGGAAGCCAAGGTAGCAGTCAGCCCCACGAGCAAGGAAGTACGGCCGCCCATCAGCACGCGCGCAGCGTAATCGCGCCCCAAGTTGTCCAACCCAAACCAGTGCCCAGCACCGGGAGGCTCATGATGGCGCAGTGGATTGGTGGTCTCCGCGTCCATCCCAAGTAACCAGGGCAGCACGAAGCAGGCGAGCGCGATCAACAGCACGGTGCAGGCGCCCGCGATCGCAAAACGATTTTGCTTCAGGCGGCGCCACGCGTCTTCACCCAGGCTGCGACCCGCATCGCCTTGCTCGGCCGGAGACGCACGCATCGCCCCCACGACCGCGGGCTCATGACGGGACATTATCGGCCGTCCTTTACGCGTGGGTCGAGCCGGGCGTAGGCCAAATCCACCAACAGATTGAACGATGTGACGAGCACCATGTAGATGATCGCGGTGCCCAAAACGACCGAGTAGTCGCGATTGATCGCGCCTTTGACGAACCATTGACCCATGCCGGGCACGCCGAACAGCGTTTCCACCACAAAAGAGCCGGTCATGATGCCTGCAGCAGCGGGGCCTAGAAAACTGACCACCGGCAGGATTGCGCCTTTGAGCGCGTGTTTCAAAATCACTACGTTTTCTGGCATTCCCTTCGCGCGCGCGGTGCGAATGAAATCCTGTTGCATGATCTCAATCGTACCGTTGCGAGCGAGCCGCGCGATGTACGCCGCATAGGGCAACGCGAGCGTGATCGAGGGCAGCACCAAATGCGCGTAGCCACCAAAGCCGGCCACCGGTAGCCAGCCCAATTTGAGCGCAAAGACGATCATCAGGGAGGCGCCAATCACAAAATTCGGCAATGAAATCCCAACCAGCGCCAGCGCCATGCTGCTGTGATCCGCGACGGAACGCGGCTTGAGCCCCGCGCGCACGCCCAGACTCAAGCCCAGAGCCAACGCAATAGCCAGCGCCAAGAGCCCCAGCGCCATACTCACGGGGAAGGCGGGGCGCAGCAAATCTTCCACCATGCGACCCTGCACTTTCACCGAGGGCCCCAAGCTGCTCTCGACGATCAGTCGCTTCATGTAGATTTGAAAAAATTGCAGCGCGCTCTTTGGAATCCCGTATTGGGCGCGCAGCGCCGCTTCAATTTGAGGCGAGGCCACTTTCTCCCGCGCAAATGGGTTACCCGGCGCATGATACATGAGCAACGTCGTGACGAAGATCAAGAGTACCAATGAAGGCACCACGAAACACAATCGCCGCAGCACGCGTTCCGGCAAGCGGAAACTGGCGACGGCAATTGCAACACCCAGCGCAGCCACCACGGCAAGAGAATCGATCTTCCCGCGCAACACCACGACGCACGCTGCCGCGAGCAGCAGCGCCCCCAGAATTCGCGCGGCCTTCACGGGCAACCATGCTGTTGCCGAGACGAGCGCCAAGCCTAGGATTACAGCCAAGACTTCTTCAATCACGGCGCCCCTCCCGACTCTTGTCGCCAAATATCTCGTAACGGGTGCTCATCGAGCAAATTGGGAATTGGTCCGCCTGTCTGCGGCTGAAGCTTTGAGTAAAAGCCGCGCACATCGGCGCGCACCAAACCGCTCACGACATAGAAATACAAAGGAACAACAGGAAACTCGTCCTGGATCAAGAGCGCTTCGGCCTCCTGCTGCAACTGAAGACGGATCTTCTTCTTGATCTCGACGCCCTCCTTGGGCGTGGGAGCAGCCGACAATTGTCGTCGCAATTGATCCATGCCTTTCTGGTCCTTCAATTCTGCGAGCACCGACGGCGGCGCCGTGAGGTATTCGTCCACATCCGCTGACGCCTGGATCAATGCGTCGTATTTAGCGGAACTGAAGCCCGTTTGGTTGTTGCCGCCGTTGGTCACCCACATATCCAAGAATGTATTGGCATCGAGGTAATCCCCGTTCCACCCGGCGCGGGCCATGTCGTAATCCTTCGCGCGACAGGTCACCAAGAACGATTGCCATTCCTGATTGTAGGGCGCGATCTCCACGGAAAGATTCCGTCGCAGCTGATCCGCCACCACTTCAGCCAATTTCTTGTGCTGGTCATTGGTGTTGTAGAGCAGGCCGATCTTGGGAAACCCGCGACCGCCGGGGTACCCCGCTTCTGCCAAGAGCTGTTTCGCGCGCTCCACGTCCAAATGGATGTGACTCTCCGGTGGCACATACTGCGCCAGGCCTGGCGGCACGAAACCATAGGCTGGCAATTGCCCCAGCCCGAGCACCTTATCCGTGATCAATTTGCGATCGATCGCCAGATTGAATGCCTCCCTCACCCGAACATCGTTGAACGGAGGCCGCGTGGTATTCAGTCGATAGAAATAAACCACCAATCCCGGGTTGCGATAGAAGTCGGGACGCTGAGCAAGCTGTTGCGCTAAATCTTTTGGATAGGCATCCGGGATCCAATCCACCTGTCCGGTCAGATACAGGTTGAGGGCCGTGGTGGTGTTCTCCACCGGGAGCGCCTCGATAAACTGTAAACGCACTTCCGCTTTTCCCCAATAGTTCTCATTGCGCACCAAGCGAATACGATCATTGACCCGCCAAGCCGCAAGACGGTAGGGCCCGTTGGATACCATGTGCTCGGGTAAGAACCAGTCGTGGGGGTGCGCCTGCACCACGTGCCGCGGCACTGGCACCGCAGTGTAGAACGACGTGATGTCGAGAAAATACGGGGTGGCGGTATTCAACTCAACCACGACTGTGCGATCGTCGACGGCAAAGATCCCAGCGTCGACGCCGAAGTGCTCCCGCGCCTCGGCGGCCTCTTTGCGCAGCGCGCTCGCCAGCTTTGAGATCGCCGCATCGAAATAATCCAGATCGCTCGACTGCAGCGGTCCTTCCTGTTGGTGCAGCAGCGTGAGCGCGCGGTCGTCCTGGTTGTGTTTGAATGCAAGGTGCAGCTGATTTTCCGCCAAAAACCGCTGCCACAGTGCGGCCGACACGGCACCTGCGTGCTCGCTTCGCAAGGCCGCCAATGCGGGCTTCACCGTTTGCTCCAGCGTATCGGCTAAGCCATCGAAGGTATTGTACGCCTCGGCGTAGCGCACCCTGTGCAGCAGGTACGCGTATTCCGACCCCAAACCGGGATCCAAAACTCGGCGCCAAGAATACACAAAATCCTGCGCCGTGATCGGCACCCCGTCGCTCCACACCGCGTTTGCTCTCAGGTGGAACGTGTAGCGTTTTTGATCGTCGGAAATCTCCCAATGATCGGCAACACCTGGTGCCGGCGCGAGGTCACTGGCTCGCTTGCGGGTGAGCCCTTCGAACAAGCCGCTGACGATGCGGTTGCTGACCTGATCCGTCACCAAATGCGGATCGAGCGACGCCGGCTCGCTGCCGTTCACAAATCTGAAATCCGCGGGCTTTTCGCGCGAAGAAGAAAAGCACAGCCCCACCAACGCAAACAGCACCGCGAGGGTGCCGATGATTCCCAGGAGCGTCCGGTACATGCCCGCGAGGGCCAGCGTAACACGCAGCCGCCGTCGTGGAGGGGCGGGTTTCAAACTGTGTCAAACCCGCCCCCGCAACTAGATAGCGACCGCTTATTCGGCGGGTGCCGTGGCGTGACCGCGGTAAGAGTCACCCTGTGACCACCGCCGATCGGCGGCGACCCGCGTGCTGCGTACGGCGAACAGTGGCGCGTAAGCGGCGCGGTGACTGTAAGCGAGGTACAGCTGCAGCCCCATCAACACCGCAGGCAATGCAATCCCCGCGGAGTCGAGAAACAGGTGGAATGCCATGATGTTCAACATCACCGGTGCCAAAATGGTGAGCGCCAGCGGCACCAGTCGATTGCTCAAGAGCAGTGTTCCGACCAGAACCTCAGTGCCTTTGATGAACGGGAACATGTAGCCGGCGGCGAACAAGCCACCGAGGTACGCCGCGGCCGCACCGGTGTGCTGCGGGCTGGGCAAGAAGCCGAAGAAGCCATTGAGCCCAAAAACAAAGAAACCGAGGCCCAAAAGCAGGCGTGCTGCGGTGACGGTCTTGGAGCGAGACGATGAGGTCATGACAAATCCTTTGGTAAAAGCCGATAAATCAGCTCCCAGAAACCTAACTTTTGCTCCTGAGATAACTAGTGGGCCCCGGGAGAACAGATTGTTGCTAATATAGCAACAATGGATCTGCACGCGATCTTGGTGTTCGTACGGGTGGTGCGAGCGGGAAGCTTCACGCAGGCTGCGCACGAGCTCGATCTGCCCAAGAGTTCAATCAGTCGCACGGTGTCGCACTTGGAAGAATCGCTCGGCGTGCGCCTGCTGCAGCGCACCACGCGCAAGTTGCATCTCACGGAGGCCGGCCAAGCGTACCTCGCTGAAGCTGAGCCCGCGTTGCAACAGCTCGACGAGGCAACACGCAGCGTCAGTCGACTGGGTAAAGAACCGCGTGGCACCATTCGAGTGACCGCCCCCGTCGATCTGGGCATCCTCGCGCTGGGTGAAATCATCGCGCGCTTCGTGCGCAAGTACCCGCGTATTCACATTGAGTTGTCACTCAGTGCCAAGCATGTGGATTTGGTTGCAGAGGGCTTTGACTTGGCGGTGCGTGCTGCCAGCCGTATGCATGATTCGTCATTGATCGCTCGTAAGGTCGGCAGCACCTCATTGGGTCTATATGCCTCGGCAGATTACCTGCAGCGCAAAGGCGAGCCCAAAGTGCTCTCCGATTTAGCCCAACACGATTGCGTGCTCTTCCGCGGCAAGAATGGTCGCTCCACTTGGCAGCTGTTGGGGCCGCACGGCGAAGAGTCGGTCGAAGTCAAAGGCTCGATCAACGTCGATGAAATGCTCTTTGTGCGGGAAGCGGTGCAGGCGGGATTGGGCATTGGTAGGCTGCCGCCCGTCGAATGGGGCAAGAGCTGCGCGAGCGTCACGCAGCCCAAGCGAGTGTTGCCGCTTTACTCGGTGAGCGGCGCGGGGCTCTTCGTAGTGACTTCTTCCCTACGCAATCTCCCGACCCGCGTAGCTTTATTTCGCGACACGTTGATTGCTGAACTGAGCGCTTTAGATCCCGTGAGCAACCTAACTGGGCGTCTCTGATGCCAAAAAGCACTTCACTTGCCGCTTGCCCAATTGCAGCAACGGCGGCTCCTCTCGCCGACAGCGATCGAACGCCACGGGGCAGCGCGTGTGAAAGCGGCAGCCGCTGGGCGGATTGAGTGGCGTTGGCACATCGCCTTGAAGCACCGTGCGCTTGACCTGCACACGCGGGTTCGGCACCGGCACTGCCGAGAGCAGCGCACGTGTGTAGGGGTGCCCGGGCTCTGCAAAAAGCGACGCAGTGTCGCTCAGTTCGACAATTTGTCCCAAATACATCACCGCAACGCGTTGGCAGATGTGCTGCACCACAGAAAGATCGTGCGCGATGAACAGGTAGGAAAGATTCAACTCTTCGCGCAATTCAATGAGCAAATTGATCACCTGCGCACGGATTGAGACATCGAGCGCGGAGACGGCTTCGTCGCACACGATCAACTTAGGCCCCAATGCCAGCGCGCGCGCAATGCCAATGCGCTGGCGTTGTCCGCCGGAAAACTCGTGCGGGTAGCGGTGCACCCAAGACGGCGCAATGCCGACGCGCTGGAGCAACCGTACCACGCGCTCTTCCACGGCAGCGCCCTTGGCAATGCCGTGCACCTCAATCGCCTCTCCCACAATGTCGAACACGCGCATGCGCGGATTGAGTGAACTGAATGGATCTTGAAAAATGATCTGCATGTTGCGCCGCAAAGGCAGCATCTCTTTGCGTGAAAGGTGAGTGATGTCGCGTCCTTCGAAGCGCAGCGTCCCTGACGTGGGCTCGATCAGCCGCAAGATGGCGCGCCCCGTGGTCGTCTTTCCGCAGCCTGATTCACCCACCAGGCCCAAGGTTTCCCCCGCAGGCAGATCGAAGGACACGTCGTCGACCGCTCGCACCTGCCCCACGACGGTGCCCATCAAGCCCCGCGTCACTGGAAAATGCTTGGTCAACCCTCGCACTTCGAGCAAAGGGGGACGCACCGTTGCTAGGCCCGTGGGCATCACGTCGATACCTCAGCACCTTTCGGATGAATGTCGAGCAAGCTGCGCTCCGGATTCTCATCGGACCAAAAACAGGCTGCTTGATGTTGCGCGCTGCCAAAGGAGCGCAGCGTGGGCGTTTCTTGGTCGCAACGCGGCATGCGAAACGGGCAACGCGGGTGAAACCGACACCCGGGAGGCAATGAAAGCGCATCCGGTACATTGCCAGCGATTGGCTCGAGTCGACCCTGGAGTTGTCCCAACTTCGGGACCGAGCGCAACAGGCCCACCGTGTATGGGTGCTTCGGATTTTCGAAGATTTCTTCAACAGGCGCGCACTCCACCACGCGCCCGGCGTACATCACGACTGCCCGTTGCGCGACGCTTGCCACCACGCCCAGATCGTGCGTGATGAGCAGGATTGACATGCCCAGCTTCGCTTGTAATTCCTGCAACAATTCAAGGATCTGCGCCTGCACCGTGACATCCAGCGCCGTGGTCGGCTCATCGGCGATGAGCAACCTGGGATCGCAGGCCAGAGCCATCGCGATCATCACGCGCTGCCGCATGCCGCCAGAAAGCTGATGCGGGTACTCATCGACGCGATTCTCGGCATCCGCAATGCCCACCAGCGTGAGCAATCGCACCACCTCGGCGCGCACCGCTTCCTGCGCTAGCCCGCGATGCAGCGTCAGGCTCTCGCCAATCTGATCCCCCACTGTGTAGACGGGGTTCAGGCTGGTCATCGGCTCCTGAAAGATCATCGCGATCTCATTGCCGCGGATCGCGCGCAGCGCTTCTTCGTCGAACGCCAGAAGATCTTTGCCTTCGAACTGGATGGAGCCCTTGGTGATTTGTCCGCCTTGTGACTCGATCAAGCGCAAGATGGACATGGCGGTGACCGATTTCCCGGAGCCCGATTCACCCACAACGGCCAGCACCTCCCCGCGCCCGATTTGAAAGCTGACGCCCTCTACCGCTCGCACCAGGCCAATATCCGTCGAAAATTGCACATGCAGATCCCGGATTTCCAACAGTGGAGCGTTGGACGGGCGATTCAAAAATCGCTCCTGCTCAAGCGATGGATCATTCGACGTAACCGTGGTCATGATTTCAATTTGGGATCGAGCGCGTCGCGCAACCCCTCACCCACCAAGTTGAACACGCTGACCACGAAGAAAATGGCGAATCCGGGCGCAAGCACCAACCACAACTTTTGCTCCAAGCGGCCCGCATTGAGCGTCTGCCCCCAACTGGCGGCCGTGACGTCCCCAATGCCCAAGAAGGAAAGACTCGATTCAATCAAAATCGCGGAGGCAATGCCGAAGGTGGCCGTCACCAGCACTGGTGCAATGCTGTTGGGCAATAAATGACGAAAGATAATGCGGGTCTGGCTCAGCCCCAGCGCAACCGCGGCCTGGGCGTAGTCCAAATTCTTCTGCTTCAGGAACTCCGCACGGATCAAGCGCGCCACACCGGTCCAGCTGGTCACCCCAATGATGATCATCACGTGAAAAATCGAGCGCTCTTCGATCAGCGCCGCCAGGGTCAAGATCAGAAAAAAGCTGGGAAAACAGATCATCACCTCGATCGCGCGCGAGATCACGTTGTCGACCCAGCCGCCGAAATATCCCGCCAGCGCCCCCAGCACGACTCCAATCCCCACGTACAGCAGCACCGCCACCACTCCAATGGTCAGTGAGATGCGCGTGCCGTAGAGCATGCGCGCGAATACGTCGCGCCCTTCGGTATCAGTGCCGAGCCAATGCTCAGCGCTCGGACCTTGGACGCTCTGTGCTGGATCGGTCTCGCGGTAGCTCCACTCGCGCATCGGGAAAACGCTGCTCACCGCCTGCCCGGCACCGTGTAAACGCTGCTCTTCAACGCGATAATTGAGCACGGGGCGCGTCACGTACAGTGGGTTGTCAACGAAGATAAAACGCGACGGCCCCAGCGCGCACAGCAGGGCCACGTGAAAACCGAGCGCCATCATCAGGTACTTGGGCAACAATTTTCGGCTGAGCAATCGTCGTTTCTTGGCCCACAGCAAGTAGCCTAGCGTCCACAATGGCAATGCAACCAAGATGGTGTTGAAGAACAGATCCACGCTGTTCTCGAACAACAAACGATTGAACAGTGACCACAACCAAGGGAACTGTGCGCCCTGCCCGGCGTTCCAATAGAGCGGCTGATTCAAACTCAGCAGGGGTGCCCCCACGGCCAGCAGACACAAGCCCGCGATGCACCACAGCCCAAACATCGCCAGGCGATTCCGGCACAAACGCAGCCACACCGACTCCCAGTATGAAATGAGGTCCAAATCGCTTGCCGTTCCTTTCGGCAAGGTCCCAATCACTGATAATTGCTGAGGATTGTTCGACATCAGCTGTACCGAATCCGCGGATCGACGAGCGCGTAACTCAGATCGGTCAATAGGATGCCCACTAGCACCAAGACGGTGCTGAGCAATTCGACTGCCATGATGACGTTGTAGTCCCGCTGGTAAATGGCATCGATGGTCCAAAGACCCATCCCAGGAATACCGAAGATGTATTCAATGATGACAGAGCCACCGAGCACCGCGGGTAGCAAGCCGGCAAGCAGTGTCAGAATCGGCAACAAGCCGTTGCGCAGCGCGTGTTTGCCGATCACGCTGCTTTCCGGCAAGCCCTTGGCACGCGCAGTGCGCACGTAATCCGCTTGTAGCACTTCAAGCAAGCCCGAGCGCATGTAACGACTGAGCGCGGCGAGCGAGCCGTAGGTCAGACATATGAGCGGCAACACGAGGTGCCAGCTCACGTCTTTGATCTTTCCGATTACCGTCAAATCCGAAAAATCCCGCGACTGGAACCCCCCCGTGGGGAACCAACGCAGCCACTGTGTGTCGGACCCCTGCGAGAAGAAGATCAACACCAAAGTGGCGACAAAAAATGACGGTAACGAATAGAGCATGAAGAGAAGAACCGTGACGCTTTTGTCCGCCTTCGTTCCCTTTTTCACCGCGGAGAAGATGCCGAGCGGAATGGCGATCACATAGGCCAAGATCAACGAGAGGACCGAAAGCGACAACGAATACTTCAACTTAGAAATCAAAGTCGCAACCACCGGTTCGCGGCTGACCAGGGATACGCCAAAATCCAGGCGCAACAGGTTGCTCCAGTATTTTGCGAAGCGCGTTTCAAAGAAGAAAATGTCCACTTTCTGCGCGAATGAGTAACTGAACCGCCCTACCTTCGGTTCAAACCACTTGTACCAAGCGGCAATCACAGCTTGCTTCTGATCTTCTGGAGCGTCGAACGCGTACCGCATGGCATTGATCTCGCCATTCTCACGATCAATCCGAGTATTCTCGGCGCGCACTTGCACTGACGGGTGCGGGTTGAATTGATCGATCAATGGCTGCCGAGCGGCGAGCCGCAGAAAGTAGACGGCAGTATCGCGAAGTTGCAGTTCTTTCCGAGCGTCGTAGTCGCGTGTCAAAGCCACCAGGTGGGGCACCGCGAATGCGCCATAATCTTCCAGTTTCTGCTGGGCCAGAATGCGCTCACGCGGCGAGATGTGCTCTCCCCCGAACGCTGCATGCACTGCGCGTTCAATGTCCGATTGCTGCAATGCGAACAGGGTATTGAACAAGACGGGCTTGTCTAAATTGAACTGCTCGCGAAAGATTCTGTAAGATTCTTGAGTGCCCTCTTTGCGCGAATCAGCCGCAACGTCTCCGGCTTGTTTTCCTGGACGGCCGGGTGCCACATTGAGCACCACGAACAACATCAAACTGATCCCAATGAACGTGGGGATCATCAACAGCAGTCGGCGGATTATATACGCTCTCACGCTCCGCCTCGCTCGCTATCAGTTCTGTGTAACCCACCACGGCAGCGCGTCCGCTACCGGCCTCAACTTGGCAAACCGAACGCCTTTAATCTCCTTCTGATAGCAGAACGGGCGGCGTTCTGTGGACAAGAAGGTGTAGTTGAATGATTCGAAAATCATGCGGTGGAGTTGATGCAAAATCCCTTGCCGCGCTTCCGGCTCGATAGTTTCACGCAACTTCTCCATGAGCCGATCCGCTTCTGGGTTTTTGAAGCTGGTCATGTTGGACCCTTCCGCGGCATCCGCTTGTGAAGAATGCCACAGTTGATAGGGATCCGATGTCCAATCCATGGACCAGCCTCCGCTGAAACCGTCGAAATCCTTCTCGTGAATCCGCTTCTGCATCAGGCTCCATTCAGCGGCTTCGATGTTGAGCTTTGCTCCAATCTTGAGCAGATCCTCTTTGAAGATATTGGCAAGAGCCGTGTATTCGGGGGATCCCGCATAAATCAGCAGTGAAAACTCCAAAGGCACATTCCGGCCTCCTACTGTCTTGTCGCGGAGCCCGTCTTGGTTTGTGTCCTTCCAGCCCGCAGAATCCAGAAGCTTGGCCGCCTCTTGGAGATCAAAGGGTAGTGGTTGGATGCTCGGATCCAGATCCGTAGATCCCTCTAAGAAAGGCCCTCGCGCGACCTTTCCGAGGCCGACGAACACATCTTTGATAATCGCCTCGCGATTCAAGGCATAAGTCATGGCCTTGCGCACTTTCACATCGGTGAAAGGGGAACGCAGCGAGTTCCATCCAAGGTAGCGAAATGATGGCAGATCCACCACCTGACAAGAGAATGTGCCGTTGAGAAACGGATTGTCTTTCGGCTGCTGATTGCTCGGCAACTTTTGGTAATCCAGAATTTCATGGCGATACTGCGAGGGCGTCAGAAAGCCAACGTTCAGCTCCTTGGCTTTTAACTTGAGCACGGTCTGGTTCGTGTCCGTATAGATCGGATAGACGATGGTCTTCACGGGGGGCTTATCGCCGTAATAGTCCTCATTGCGCTCGAGCACGATCGAAACGCCAGGCTCGTAGCGGGCCATTCGATACGGGCCAGATCCTACGTATCCCTTCAAATTGTACCAGTGATCGTTGAGGCGTGTTCCTAACGTCTCCTTGGCAATCTTGCTTCCATCTTCGTTGTAACCAAAAATAAATTGCGGCAACGGATAGAGGCTCACCAATGAATACTCCGCCGCATGGAACACCCGTCGCTTCCAGCGCATAACCAAGGTGTAGTCGTCGACCGCCTTCCAGCTTTCAAGATCTGAGTAGTAGTTCTTGAGCGCGCCGTTCTCGACCTGCGGGTTCAGCATCAGATCCAACGTGAATGCGAAGTCGTGCGCGGTCAGCTCGTGCTCGCCTTTGAGCCATGCGTACTTCGGGCTGGTGAGATCGACGCCTGTCGGGGTGTGCCACTTAACGCCACGCCGCAGGTAAATGGTGAACTCTTTCGAATCGTCCGTGACCTCCACTCGCCACGCAAGATCCCCGTAGTAAACGTCCGGATCCGTGAAAGCATTGCGTTGCGCAGGAGATGCATCCACGTAATGCGTGATCTGCTCCTGCACTTCTGCTGCGTTTGCGAGCAACGAATTGAGTGTTTTCGGATCGCCGCTCGCCCAACCCCGCTTAAGGACTCCATCCGAAGTGGCCGCCCGATCGGGCCAACGCAGCTGCTTCTCCCCCAAGAAGTTCTTCACTTCCGGGTGCAAGATTTTCGCGAGGGGGTCGCTGTATTCCGCTGAAGCGGGCGCTCCGTGGGTCGCCACGCCGTTTTTCTCGATCTGCGACAACTGCGTCTGCAGCCGGTCCGCCTTTTCACCAACGGCACTGATGGCCTTAGTTTGCTCGATTAGGCGCTTTTCCAGCGCGTCCTGCTGAATCGCGATCAGCAGCAAGAGCAGCAGGCCGGAAGCGACCGCGATGTAACGCAGGGCGGTATTCAGCGGGCCACCTTTGGACACAAAATAGCCGTATAGCGAGGCTGCGCGGGCTTCAAGCGCAGAGCTACGGGAATAGCTTGATACGCAGGCTGTTATGAGAAGTTTCTAGAAAAATAGGGGCCCTGGGCTTGATTTTGGCTTCAAGAGCGCACTGTGTTGTCGCTCGACTCACGCTAACCAATCCGCTATGAAAGGCGCGCTTTGGGGGTTTCCCTGAGGATTTTGGTTAAGGAGATTTTATGAAACTGAATTTTGGAAAGACAGTGGCGGCCGCCGCAGCAGCGGGGCTCATGGGCGTGGCGTGTGGCGGTTCAACACCAGCACCGGAAGCACCGGCAGCAGCAGCGGGCGGCGACACGGCAGCTCCGGCTGCACCGGCCGCGGATCAAGCCGCTGTGACAGCAGCGGGCGGCGCCGCCGGCATGTCCGACAAGGCGTGCTGCAAGGGCATGAACGAGTGCCAAGGCAAGGGTGGCTGCAAGGGCAACGGCAATTGTGCTGGCAAGAACGAGTGCAAGAACAAGGGCGGCTGTAACGCCAATTGCCCCAAGTAATTCGCAATCCGTGTGCGTGGATGATGGGCGCGAGTTTTTCGCGCCCATCGTTCATTTGGGCCTCAACTGACCCATCCCACCTCGAAGAATGATGCATGACTGACGAAGTTCTCGCACCCCACACCCCACTGATTGCCAGCGCAGATTTGCCGGGCATTGGG
>DATJEQ010000009.1:0-23045 GCA_035496495.1 Polyangiaceae bacterium | reverse complement strand
TTATGCGTAAGCGCGCCGCAGCCGCGGGGAAGATCGATCTGGCCACCCAGTTGACCAGTCAGATCAACGACGCCATAGAGCTGTGTGATCTGGCTGAAGGCGAGGGGGATCAAGCCATGCTGGCCGAGATCAGAACTCAGGCCACCGAAATTGAACAGCGTTTGGGCAAGGCGGAGCTGGAGCGCATGCTTTCTGGCCCAGTCGATCACTCGAATGCGATCGTCAGCATTCACCCGGGCTCAGGTGGCACCGAAGCCAAGGACTGGGGTCAGATGCTGTTGCGGATGTACTTGCGCTGGTGCGAGCGGCGTGGATTCAAAACGGAAATCATCGACTATCAACCCGGGGACGAAGCGGGCATCGACGGCGCGGCGTTCACGGTGAACGGCCCGAACGCCTACGGTTTCTTGCGCGCCGAAAAAGGCATCCATCGATTGGTGCGCATCAGCCCATTCGATTCCAATGCTCGGCGCCACACCTCGTTCACTGCGGTCGAAGTGACGCCTGACATTGAAGACGAGATCAACATCGAGGTGAAAGATGAGGATCTCGATGTGACGACCATGCGCGCCGGCGGCAAAGGCGGGCAGAACGTCAACAAGGTGGAAACCGCGGTGCGCATGAAGCACGTCCCCAGTGGGATTGTGGTGGTGTGCCGCGCCGAGCGCAGCCAACACCAGAACCGCCGCATGGCCCTGAAGATGTTGAAGGCCAAGCTGTACGAACAAGAATTGAATCGTCGCACAGAAGCCAAGGAGAAGTACGAGGCCGGCAAAGAACAGATCAGTTGGGGCAGCCAAATCCGAAGCTACGTGCTGCAGCCGTACCAATTGGTGAAGGATCTGCGCACCGAATACGAAACCAGTCAGGTCGACGACGTGCTCGATGGCGATCTCGACGCTTTTATCGAAAATTATCTGATGAAATCGGCGGACAGCACCGCGGAGCAAGGCGCAGGCGCTCCCCCAATGGGCGGCTGAGTCGTGCGAGCACAAGCATGAGCAAGGGTGAGGTCATGACGGACAAGTCGGCGGCGAGCAATGAAGAGGCTTTGCGAGCGGTGCGGCACGCAAAGGCAGAAAAGCTGCGCCAGCGGGGTGAGAACCCCTTTGCCAACGATGTCGATACCAGCAGCCGAGTGCTGGTGCAGGCGCTGCGTCAACGTTGCGCAGCTGCTTTGCTCGAACCAAAACATGAGCTGCGCTACGACCCGGAAAAAGTCGCTCAGCTGGTGGGTTCGGAGTCGATCACCGTGTGTGGCCGGCTAATGGCTCGCCGGGGCTTTGGCAAAGCCAGTTTCCTAAAGCTGCGCGACAGCAGCGGTGAGATCCAACTCTTTGCCAAACAAGACGATTTGGGCGCCCAATTCGAGAATCTGGAAGATGTTGATGTGGCCGACCACTTGGTGGCCAGCGGCCCGGTGATCGTGACTAAAACGGGGGAGCTCAGCATTGCTGTGCGCTCACTGCGCTTATTGTCGAAGGCGTTCCGCCCCTTGCCGGATAAATGGCACGGGCTCACGGATGTCGAGCAACGCTACCGCCACCGCTACGTCGACATGGTGGCGAACCCAGAGGTGGCGGTTGTGATGCGGGCGCGCAGCACGATTGTGCAGGCGCTGCGAGCATTTTTGGATGCTGAGAATTTCTTGGAAGTCGAAACGCCAACGCTGCACAGCGTGATTGGCGGCGCCGCTGCGCGTCCGTTTGTCACCACCCACAATACCTTGGAGTTGGAGCTGTTCCTGCGCATTGCGCCGGAGTTGTACCTCAAGCGCCTGCTCGTTGGCGGGTTGGAGCGCGTGTACGAAATTGGTCGCTGTTACCGCAACGAGGGCATCAGCACCCGGCACAATCCGGAATTCACGATGCTTGAATTCTATCAAGCTTACGCAACGTACGGCACCTTGATGGATCAAGCCGAGCGCATGTTCCGCTTTGTGGATTCATTCTTGGGTGAGAAGATGAACGCGCAAGGTCTTAGCGCGCACTACGAACGCTGGTGCTTGGAGCGACCGTTCAGTTTGAGTGAGCCGTTTGCTCGCGTTCCCCTCAAGGCCGCAGTTGAGCGAGCTCTGACTGCGGCACAGTTAACCAACACCGTGACCGAGAGACTCGCTCAATTGGGTGTTGTCACCGAAGATCAGAGCGCGATCGCTCAGATTGGCCAATGGATCAAAGAATGGAAGGGTGCTTCTGAGCGAGCACGGAAGATCGACTGGACCAATCTGCGGCGCGCCCTCACGCATTGCGAGACGGACGGGGAACGCTGGTTCGTCGCTTACGAATATTTGGCTGAGCCGTTCCTCAGCACGGATTACCGCAGCGCGGATGGCAGCAAGAGTGTGCCGGTTTTCATCCTGGATTACCCCGCTGAGACTTCCCCCTTGGCGCGCCGGAAAGACAGCGATCCCAGCCTGGTTGACCGCTTCGAGTTGTTCGTTGATGGCCGCGAATTGTGCAATGCTTTCAGCGAGTTAAATGATCCAGAAGACCAGGCGAATCGCTTCAAGGATCAGGTGCAGAAGAAGCAGCGCGGCGCGGAAGAAACGATGGATTACGATGAGGATTATATCCGCGCGTTGGAGCAAGGGATGCCTCCTGCGGCCGGTTTTGGCCTAGGAGTAGATCGGCTGGTGATGGCGTTGACGTGCCAGCCGTCGATCCGGGACGTGATCGCGTTCCCGCTGCTTCGCCCTGAGGCGGAGCGCTGATGGTCTTTGCGTCCCAAGGATTGACGGCAGCAACGAACCCTGCGCTGTCCGTTTCCGCCATCAGTCTAATGCTGATGGGCGCGGCGCTGTTGCTGTTCCTGGTCGGTAAGTTGGTGGCTTGGTTGCGCCGCCCGTTGCTCGTCGCGGCAGCATCCGTTGCTTTCCTTGCAAGCGCTCTGCAGATCGGGTGGCTGGCTTACCAGGCCCGTGGCATGTTCGCGGCGCACTGGGGTGAATCTTTTGGCGGCGCACTCAAGCGCTTCTTCACTCAGAACATGACGGCTCTCGACCGCATCGCGTTCGTGGTGGCAGCCTTATTCGTCGGTTGTTTGATCGTTGTAGGCGCGCTGGTCGTGTCGCGTCGGTTGGGGCGAGCGGGGCGGCGTGTGCTGCTCATGAGTATGACCGGATTCTCGCTGCTGGCGGCGGTGGTGCTCGGGTGGTGGGCGTTGAGCTTGCCCGAGCCGCGCGGGTCGTATTTCGTGTTGTGGCACCAATTCATCCGCGTTGGGGCCGCACTGTTCGCCACGTCGTTTGTCGTGGGGGCCATGGCGCTGGCCCTGCCCGCTGTCTTGGATCTGTTGGAGCGGCAGGGTTTCGCTCAATATGTCGCCGCCCGGCACGTGCGCGCCGGCAAGAGCGGGTTTCTAACAGTAATTTCCGTACTCTCGATCGCCGGTGTTGGGGTGAGCTCTTTTGCATTGTGTGCGGTGGTTTCGATCATGGGTGGCTTCGGGGCCGATCTGAAGCGCAAGATCTTGGGTAACAGCGCTCACATCTCCGTGGACAGTGAGCGCGTCGCTGGGCTCGAGGGCTGGGACGATTTACTCGACCGCATTCGACTTGCTCCGGGTGTGCGCGCTGCGACACCCATGGTCACCGGGGAAGCCATGGCTTCCAGTGAGTCGAACACTGCGGGCGTGATCGTGCGCGGCATTGACCCAGAGACGATCGGCACAGTGATTGAGCTGCTTCAGAATATCGAAGTCGGCAAGTTTGAATACCTGACGGATCCAAAGAAACTGCTGGATCTGCCTCCCGATGAAGAGATCGGTCTCGGCCCGGGGGGGATGCGCTATTTGCACGGCCCCAAAGCGCTCAGGTTGGCGGATGTGGATCCCACTGTAGAGCAAGCGCTGGCACCGGAAGACACCTATCCCGGATTGATCTTGGGTCGCGAGTTGGCGCGCTCGTTGCGCGTGTATGTGGGCGACGAGGTAACCCTGGTCGCTCCGTTGGGAGATTTGGGCCCCATGGGAGTGATGCCGCGCACGCGCAAGTTTCGCGTCGCCGCCATCTTCTACAGTGGCATGTACGAATACGATTCGAGCCACGCCTACATGACGCTGGAGGGAGCCCAGGATTTCTTCGATCTCACGGGCAACGTCACCAGCATCGACATCAAGGTCGACAACCCTGAAAAAGTGGCCGCCGTGCGCCCCGCAATTGAAAGAGCGGCGGGCCAAGGCCTGCGTGTTCGCGATTGGATGGAGCGCAATAAAAGCCTCTTTTCCGCGCTGAAATTGGAAAAGATTGCGACCTTTATCATCCTTTCCTTGGCCATCGCCGTGGCAAGCTTTTGCATCATTTGCACGCTGCTCTTAATGGTAACCGAGAAGAGCAAGGAAATAGCAATCCTAAAGAGCATGGGTGCGTCGGATCGCGCAGTGTTGCGCGTGTTCGTGATTGAGGGCTTGATCATTGGCGGGATCGGCACCGTTTTCGGCGTGATCACAGGCCTGACGACATGCCTGGGCTTACAGGAATTCGGAGTGCGACTGGATCCGGAGGTTTATTATGTGGATCGGCTGCCCATCAACGTCGACCCCATAGAGTATTTGATGGTGGCCGGCGCTGCGCTTGCGATCACAGTGCTGGCGACGCTGTATCCCGCTTTGGCAGCCAGCCGCTTGCGCCCCGTGGACGGCATTCGTTATGAATGAATCGCCGCTAATGATTGACGTTATGAATGAATTGGAGAGGCGATGACTGTGGATCGAAGCGGTGAAGCGTTGGTGATCGTGGAGGATTTGAAGAAATCCTTCCAGCACATGGGGCATACGCTCGAAGTGTTGAAGGGCATCGATCTCAATATCTATCAGGGCGAGATCCTGTGCATTGTGGGTCAATCGGGGGCAGGGAAGAGCACACTGCTGCACTGTGTGGGCACGTTGGATCTGCCCAGTTCCGGGCGCATTCGCTTGGCCGGTGAAGACATCACCAACATGTCGGGTGCGCGCTTGGCGGCGATACGCAATCGCACCGTGGGGTTCGTGTTCCAATTCCACCATTTGCTGCCGGAATTCAACGCGCTGGAAAATGTGGTGATGCCCGGGTTGATCCGCGGCTTGCCGCGCAAAGAAATGGAAGAGCGAGCCCACAAGCTCCTCGAAGAAGTGGGCCTCACGCACCGCGAAACGCACCGCCCCGGTGAGCTCTCCGGCGGCGAACAGCAACGCGTCGCCATTGCCCGCGCGTTGGCCTTGGAGCCTCGGTTGCTGCTTGCGGACGAGCCCACCGGCAACCTCGACAGCGCCACCAGCGACGCCGTGCACGACTTATTCTTCCAAATCGCCGAACAACACGGCACCGCCGTCGTAGTGGTCACCCACAACCCCAGCTTCGCCGACCGCATGCCCCGGGTCGTGCAAATGCGCGACGGCAAAGTAGTCGGTGACGGCCCAGGCAACCGGGCGCCGGCCGCTTAGCGAGCTAGAAAGGATCGCGCAGGCACACCAGTTGGGCGCCGGCTGCTACTTGTAACTGGTGCGCTGCTGCGGCGGGGAGCGTCAGGCCGTTTGTATCGATCTGACAGGGGGTTCGGATCGCGCGTGCAAAGGGCGCCGTGGTGGAGAAGGAAGCGACTGTTGCGTTCTGTGTGAATTGGCTGGCGATGCTGGCGAAGGGGAGTACCTTGCTTTGCATTACCGCGGTAATGTGATCGGTTTGGGCAATGAAATGTGGGCCGCCGTCGAAGGGGTCGACGCGTTCGGCGTAGTGAAAGCCCACTTCGGTGAGCATCTTTTCCACGCCTTTGCTCTGCTCGCCGACTTTGCCAATGACGTCTCGTGCCGCGTCGCTCAAGACGGACGCGTAGATCGCTTCGCTGGGGAACAGATCACGAATGAAATCCTTGTTCTGGCTGGAGAGCAGATCCGCCTCCGCGTAGGTCATGCCCGTGAATCGTCGACCTAGCGCTTCCCACAAATGGCTGGTGCCGTCGCTTTCCAAGGGAGGCAGCAACTCTGCAATGATTTCCGATTCGAACAGATTGCGGTGCGCGGCGATGTACAGGAAGCGAATGAATGAAATGAAGCGCCCCAGGCGTTCTGGGTGGCGGCGGTATTCTGGCAACACAACCAAGCCACCCAATTCTGTTGGCCCGTCGTAAGAGAAACCCAGGCGCAACAGCTTGTGCTGGAAGTGACGGTCGAGCAGCTTGGAGTACTTCTCCTCGGGAATAACATCAAAGTAGATGTAGGGCGCGTCTCTACGACCGAGCTTTGCGATCAAACTGGAGGTGGCTACGGCGCGGCCCGTCGTGCGATCCCACAGCACGAAGACATAGCGACGGTGCGCGCTGGGCAGCGCGGCGCAAAAGCTTTGCTCGGAAGTCGCCAATAGCGAGCGAATGTGCGCGCGGTCATTGGGCAGATTGACGGTGTTCAAGTGCGCCGCCAAATCCAACAGCGCATCTTCGTCGGCGGGCAGGCCTGCGGTTATTTCGAAGACAGACATGCGATACGGGTCTTGTTACTTGCGTGGGCTGTGACGGCGACGCGCTGCGGAGGCAAACGTCAGCGCTCCCCCATAATCCTGACCCAATGCAGCCTTTCGCTCCGAAGGGGGCGGCGCCTCCGCGAGCTCTTTGAGATCCTCCGCGCTGATGCGGGGGCCTTGGCACTGCGACGCGGCCCGCGCCAACACGCCTTTCAGCTCTGCGTCGTTGCCGGGCCAGGTGTATTCCAGCAGTACCTGCAGTGCACCCGGTTCTATGCCTAGGGGATCTCCATCGGCACCGGGCCCCAATCGCGCCAGCTGCTCTAAGATCAGCGCTTGCAGATCGGCGCTTCGATCGATCAGCGCAGGCAACACGACCTGCTCGATCCCGGCGCGCGCAGGATCGAGCGCCAACCAGCGCATGAAATCTGGGTGAGGCGGCGAGGAGCTGACGAGAACCAGCGCAGGCGAGGGAGGCTCGCTCGCCGGGCCACGGCCCAGCGTTGCCAGGGTGCGAGCGAGATCCTGAAGGTCGGTTTCTTTCAGGGCGTGCGCATTGAGAATCACCAATGTACCGGCCTGTGCCTGTGACCACGCGCCCGGCTCCGCTTGCCCTTGTTGCAACCCGAGCTCCGCGCTGGAGCAAGTCGTGGCATCCACAACGATGAGCGGACCGCTGCATCGGGGCCCCTTTGAATGCCCCCATGCAACCCATCCCACGGCATCGACTCCCGCTGGCGCTTGCATCAACACCGGCGTGCCCAGCTTGCTTGCGTGTTCAACTTGGGACGCCAATGCGCGTGCAGCAGCGCTGTACAGACCGGTCTGAATCGGCCTTGCCAGCATTTGGGCGAAGGCTAAGTTGGATTGAGCGCGGTAATTCACTCCTTGTGCGAGTTGCGCATTGCGCACTTCGAGTTTTGCGGCGTGATCGCGCGCGGCCGCCTCACGTCGGGCTGATCGGGCGAGTGCGGCTGAAATGGCGATCAACGCGCTGAGCCGGTGGGTGATTGCGTGCAGCGCCTCAACTTCCTCGATCGTCATTGTCGCGCGGCGCCGCCCTTTGGGGATCAAGAGCAAACCCAAGGGTCCATCGTCGTCGTTGATTACCGTGACGCACAGCGCTTTGCGCATCTGGAGCCAAGCCAGCAATGGACGGATTTCGGGCTTGCGCACTTCTAATGCTTGCAGCACTTCGGTGCGCAGCGTGTTGAGCGGCTCGCTGTTCGCCAGCTCATAGAGACGGGCAGGGGCCTGGCCATCACCGGTTTGCAGATTCCCCGCGATGTTGACGCTCAGCGAATAATCAGGATCTTTGCACCAGATCTCGCAGCGCGCGGTGGGATCGGGGTTGGCGTTTTCCAAAGCCCGCAGAGTTGCGCGCAAAGCGGCCTCTGGCTCGGGTTCCAAGGCACCTTTGCTCGCTGCCTGCAGCGCGGTGAGCCAGCGCGAGCCTTGGGGCCCCAACGGCCGCGACACCAATTGAGCAAGCAGCCCCACGCCCACGCAGAACAGCGAGCTGACCAGTACGATCAGCGCTGCGTCGCGAGGCATAGCGTTGGCCAACCCCGCCGCGATCAGGGCAGCGGGAACGCCCAGCATCATCACCGTCACGGTGATCCGAAGCACACGTGCGACACTTGACGGCTCATTCGTGCGCGCCGTGGCGATCACGGAAAGCGAGGCGAGCAGCGCGGCCAGCGGCAGGGTGCGATCCGGTGCGGCAATGTTGGCTGCTGCCGCGGGCACCCCGATGGCTAATGCCGCGGTCGCAATGGCCAGCGCGCCTGCGGCTCTGTCGGCAATGCCGAGCTCAAGCTTGCGAATGATGCGAATGCGCCACGCGCTTGCAATCAACACGAACAGGCTCGCGACTGAAGCCGTGGTAGTCGTGTAATCGATTGCTAAGGGATCCAGCCACACCCCAGGGCCTGTGAATGAGACACGCGCCAGTGGCACCGCCACCGCGATGCTCCAGATCAGCGTGCAGAACACCGCTGCATCCAGCGACTGCGCCGAAGGGGTCGGTCGCATCAAGCCCCCCACTGCCGGAATTCTCGCGAGGCAGACACAAGCAGACACCACAGCGCTCGCCGCTCCGATGTTAGCGATCGCTTCGAAACTGGGGCGCCCCGCCGGAGCCAGATGAGCCGCAAACCACAACAGTGCGCCCCAACCTGCCACCCGCACGCAGCGCCGCATCGTGTCGGTCGCGTCGCCCGTCTGAGTGCCGGTGCGCACGCTGAGCTTCCACACAAAAAAAACCGCCAACGGCAGCGCCACCAGCGCCCAAGGCGCCAGCACTCGGTTCGTCGCGGTGCCACCGCTCTGCCACGCCGCAGCGCACACGTAAGCGACGCTCAGCGACGCGGGATAAAAGCTGCGCTCGGCAAAGACCACGGCCGCACTGTAGCAGGAACGCTGGGCCCGTTCATACCGCATGAAATCGGCCTTCCGCGGCCTCTTCCTGTGCTTTTTGGGCCATCCCGACGCTGTGTTAGAGTGCACTTGTGACCATCAAGGCAGCGACAGTGGGCAAAGCGTTGCGCGCGGCGGAAGGCCGCATTGCTCTGCTTGAGCGCTGCCAGCCTTTGAACTTTCGCGTCGAGGTGCAGCGCCTACGGCATGCTTGGCGCTCCGGGCAAGCGAGCGAACCCCAGTTCCGTTACAGATCCAGTGCGAACCTTTCCGCTACCCGAACCCAGCTCGCGCAATTGGCACCGTTCGACGACGGCGGCCCCTGGGGCAGAGTGATCGCCGCGCGCGCCGCAGAAATGGATCTGGAGGCGCAATTGGTCGAAGCCGTCGGGTGTCCGCAATTCGCTGGTCTCGCTCGAAGGCGATACCTCGACGACAGTGGGCGTTGGGCGGCACAGGCGCAGTCACTGGTCACTCGTTGGCTCAGTGAAGTGAGCGCCGCAAAGCCGAGCGAGCCGTTGTGGCGCACCGACGACAAGCGCAACGAGCAGAGTCTGTGGTGCCAGCTTGAGCGCCTGATCGCTGAATTGAAATTGCCGATCCGTTTGGAGTTGGGCGCCAACTTGGTTCCCGTGGCAGCGACTGGGGACGGCGTTGTATTGGTCGCGATGGATCGCCAGCTTTCAGCGGCTGAAGGGCGCCGCGTCGCGTTGCATGAAGTCGTGGGGCACGCGCTGCCCCGAATGAACGCCAAACGAGATCCCACTGGGCTGCTGCAGGTGGGCACCGCATCTGCCAGTGACGACGAAGAGGGGCGCGCGCTGCTCATTGAGGAGCAACACGGCCTGTTGGGCTCAGAGCGACGCGTCGCTCTGAGTTTTCGGCATCTGGCGGCGAACGCGATGTTCAACGGCGCGCACTTCGCAGACGTGGTGCGCTCACTGACGGAGCAAGGCTGTGAGCTGGACAGCGCCGTGAGCACTGCCGCGCGCATCTTTCGCGCCGGCGGGCTCGGTCGCGAGATTGTGTACTTGCCCGCGATGTTGCGTGTTGCAGCCTGCTTTGAAGCCAATCCAGAGGCGGCGCGCCGGATGGAGCAAGGGCGCATCGCCGCCAACTGGATCAGCGAATTGGAAAACGAACCCACGCCGCCAGAGTGGCTCCCCGATCGCAGTCGCTACTCGAACGTCGCGATGACCGGACAGTGATCCGAGGGGCGTTCTTTGGCGCGCTCCTCTTTGTCAATCTTCACTTGGGTGCAGTGATCGGCCGCGGCTTTTGAGCCCAACATGTAGTCGATGCGCAGCCCCATGTTACGCCGGAAGGAGCCAGCGCGATAATCCCACCAGCTGTAGAGCCCTGCGGCGGGCTGGTGCAGACGGAACAGGTCGACCAGGCCGTACTCCATCAGGTGTTTGAGCGCCGCGTGCTCGGCCGGGTGAAAATGCAGCTGCCCGCGCATCTTTTCCACGTCGAACACGTCCCGCGCTTCGGGCGCGACGTTGTAATCGCCGCATACAACTAGGCCATTCTTTGGCTCCTGCCAACTGTCGAGCAGCCGTCGCAGTTGATGGAACCAGTCCAGCTTCTGTTCGAAATAAGGCGTACCCACGGCTTTGCCGTTGGGGGCGTACACGCAACACACCCGCAGATCATCTACCACCGCGCTGATGACGCGCTTGTGATCGTCGGGCTGGGCCGCAAGCAATCCGATGCGCACATCGTGCAGGGGCAGACGCGAGGCGATTGCCACGCCGTTGTAGGATTTTTGACCCGCCTTTGCCACGCCGTAGCCCAGCCGCTCGAATTCCTCAGTGGGGAAATCTTTGTCCTCGACCTTCGTCTCCTGCATGCACAGCACGTCAGGCTCAACGTGTTTCAGCCACGCTGTGACAAGGTCGAGACGCGCGCGCAGAGAGTTCACATTCCAGGTGGCGACCCGCATGCGCTCCCCCTAACCGTGACCGCCCGCCGGCTCAAGCCTGCTCGTTACGCTGGGGCTTGATGCTTGGCGCTTGGCACAGGGACGCAGGCGGTGTAGCCAACGCGGGCGTGCGGTTCGTCGTTGTTTTTCTGATTGCGGCGTTGTTCTCGCAAGGAGCGCTGGCGGCTCAGCCCGAGCACAATGCGGCCGCGGCTAGCAGCTCGCCCCTCCAAAGTGAGATCACGCCCCCGCAGCTGATTCAATTTGAACCCGCCGCGTATCCTCCGGCGGCAGAAGCCGCTGGCATTGAAGGCAGCGTGGTGCTGCGCCTGACCGTGGAAGAGAACGGCAGCGTCAGTGAATCGGTGATCGAGCGGGCAGCGGGCAACGATTTTGACGAACCAGCGCGCCAGGCCGCATTGAAATTCAAATTCCAGCCCGCGGTGCGCGACGGTGTCCCCGTGCGCGCGAAGATCCTCTACGAGTACCGCTTCACGCTAACCCCCAAGGTTCCCACTCCCGAACAAGCCGCGCCGCCCACGGGTGGCGTGTTGCGGGGCAAGCTTTTGATCGCGGGGCTCGAGACGCCGCTCTCCGGCGCAGTAGTGAAGATCACCACCCCCAAGGGCAACGCGGTTGAAATCAACACCGACGCCGAGGGAAATTGGGCACTGAGCAACGCGGAGCCGGGCAACTATGGCGTTCACGTGGAAGCAGAAGGCTTCGCCTCAGTCGACAGCGACGAGCAGATCACTGCTGGCGAAGAGACCGCGGTGACCTATCGGGCGAGCCCAGAGGGGCAGGGGGTAGAAGTCACCGTGCAAGGCGAGCGGCCGCCCCGTGAAGTGACTCGTCGCACCATTGAGCGGCGAGAAGTGCAGCGCGTGCCGGGCACATCCGGCGATGCGCTGCGCTCGCTCCAGAGCTTGCCGGGGTTAGCCCGCGCTCCAGGTCTTTTGGGGCTGCTGGTGGTGCGCGGTCAGGCCCCCGAAGACACCGAAACCTTTGTCGACGGCAACAACGTGCCAATCATCTACCACTTCGGGGGGCTCTCCAGCGTCATCCCCACGGAGCTGCTGGATCGCATCGACTTTTACCCAGGCAATTTCAGCGCGCGTTACGGTCGGGTGATGGGTGGCATTGTGGATGTGGGGCTGCGCAGTGCGGACACCCAGTGCCTGGCCGATTACGGAAAGCCCAGCGACAAAACCGGCTGCTATCACGGCTTGCTAGAATTAGACATGATCGATTCGCGCGCCATGGTGCAGGGCCCAGTAGGCGACAGCAAGAAATGGTCTTTCGTCGCGGCAGGCCGACGCAGTTGGGTCGATGTGTGGCTCACCCCGGTTCTGAAGTCAGCCGGCGCTGGGGTCACCAGTGCGCCCGTTTACTACGACTACCAGTTGATCGCAGATTACAAACCCAACGCCAATGATCGACTGAGTCTGCGCTTCTACGGCTCGGACGACATGCTCAGGCTGATCATCAAAGATCCTGCCGCAGAAGATCCGGGCGTTGTGGGCGGCAATTTGACGTTCCACACCGGTTTTTACCGCGCCCAGGCGTTATTCGACACCAAGCTCACCCGCGAAGTGAACCTGAGTACGTCAGTGGCCGCGGGGATGGACCAGATCGAATTTACTCTTGGGCAATGGGCCTTCACCATTAAAGATCATCCGATCTTGAGTCGCGGTGAGCTGCAGTTCAAACCGCTACAGGGCTTCAAGCTCAACGTGGGTCTGGATTACCAGGCCGCCCCCTTTGATCTTTTAGTGCGTTTGCCCGAGCCTCCGCGCCCCGGCGAGGCGTCGCCGGGGCCGTTCACGACGCGGCCTCTGCTTGAGCAGCGTGAGCACGGTCTCGCATTTCGCCCCGGTTGGTACACTGAAGCGGAAGTGCGGCCCACGCCTCCGCTGCTGCTCGTGCCCGGCTTGCGCATCGATCACGCACGCGACTCCGGGCACACGGACTTGAGCCCGCGCATCAACGCGCGTTACGACTTGATCGGCGGCAATCAGAGTGCAGGGTCAGACAAGAAGACGCTGCGCACGACACTCAAAGGCGGGGTGGGCCTTTATTCACAGCCCCCCCAGTTCCAGGAGACCGACAAAATTTTCGGTACGCCAGGGCTAGAGAGCAATCGTGCGGTGCACTACGGGCTGGGCATTGAGCAGGAGCTCACACAGCACATCGAGGTCAGTGTCGAGGGCTATTACAAGCACCTGACGCACCTGGTGTCGCGCACACCGGGCGACTCCGGGCAATACCTTTACGGCAATCAGGGCAGCGGCTCGGTGATTGGGATGGAAACGCTGCTCAAGTACAAAGCGGACGCGCGGTTCTTTGGTTGGCTCGCGTACACGCTCTCGCGCAGTGTACGTCGCGATGCCGACAATTTACCGGAGTACCTGTTCCAGTACGATCAGACGCATATTCTGACGGTGCTGGGCAGCTATCGCTTGGGCAGGGGTTGGGAAGCCGGCGCCCGCTTTCGGCTCGTTTCCGGTTCTTTGGTCACACCGATTCGCTCGGCGCCGGAATTGCCGGCGTTGTACGCCGCCGACGCCGCCGCTTACACGCCGCTGCAAGGCCGCCCGTTCAGCCGCCGGGTGCCGCTGTTCCATCAGCTCGATCTGCGCATCGACAAGACCTGGCAATTCCGCAGTTGGAAGTTGGCGGCCTTTCTCGACATCTGGAACGCCTACAACAACGCGGCAGTGGAAGATCAGAGTTACAACTTCAATTTCACGCAGCGCGCCAATGCCACGGGGCTGCCCATCATTCCCAGCTTGGGGCTGAGAGGTGAGATATGAAAAAAATGTCGCGCTTCGGTTGGGTCATTCTCAGCGCTCTTCTGGCGTGCTCTTGCGCCCCCGATTTCAAAGAAAAGGCGAGTGAATTGAAGGGCTTGCGCGTGATGGCGGTGAAGAAAGATTCGCCCTACGTCGCGCCGGGGCAAACCGTGAAGCTCACCATGCTGTGGCACGACGGTTCCGACAAGAGCCCGCGTCGGATCCAGATCGCGTGGATCGCAGCGTGTTACGATCCGGCCAGTGATCTCTACAGCCTGTGTTTCACCGATCACAGCCTAGATGGCCTGCCGATTACGAGCAGCGCATTGCCTTTGATCGCGCGCGACGCGGCTTCCAGCGTTAGCGACGCCGGCAGCGCCGATGCGGCCCTGCTCGCGGTCGCGGCCTCCAGTGGGCCTGCGCCGAGCGTGGCGGGGGCCGATGGAGCGGTAATTGTCGACGCAGGAACCATTGCCGATGCAAGCGCCACTGCGGACGCGGGCGCCCCCGACGCAGGGCCTCTGCCAGGCTCTCCCACGCTTTCAATACCTTTCACCAACCAAGTATTTGGATCGGGGGCGTTCCCTGCCACCATCGGCTACGGGGAAAGCTTTTCGTTCCGCATGCCCAGTCAAATCGTGAGCGTGCGCCCCGCCCCGCAAGATTCCACCATACCGGCCTACGGCATTGCCTACGTTTTCTTTGCGCTGTGTGCGGGGGAAGTACGCATTGAGCCGGATGCCGCGTTCCCGCTTGCTTGCTACGACGGAACGCAGCGCATGGGGAATGACGACTTCGTGGCGGGTTACAGTGCGGTGTATTCCTACGCCAATTCCTCGATCATGAACAGTAATCCGCAGATCCAGCCCAAGCTGCAGATCAACGACAAGAATGCCGCGTTCGACTGCATTGGCGAGAATTGCTCGGGCCTGATTCCGCCTTCGTCGATAGCTGCAGGGCATTGCTCTGCGGCGAACACTCTGCCGTTGTGCGAAGACAAGAAGCATTGCCCGCACGTGAAGATTAGACCGCTGATCGATCAGAGTCACCCGGCCGAGGAAGATCAGGTGTTCAATATCTCGCACAGCGAAAAATTCGGCGAACAGATGTGGATCAACTACTACGCCGATCGCGGAGAGTTCGCCAAAGACCTGCGCCTGGTCAACGACGCGGTGGCGGGCTGGAGCAACGAATACGAAGCGGAGTACATCCCCACCGCCAAGGGCACGGCGTACTTGTGGGCCGTCGTGCACGACAACCGTGGCGGCGCGGAGTGGATGCGTACGAGTTTGTGCATCAAATAGCCAGCTGCTGCACTCAGCCCGCGCTGTCTGGGTCTGCGCCCTCGGCAAGTACGATTTGGTTTCCGTAAGCGGGCGGTGGCGCGACGTGCCGCGGTCGGCGCGCGGGGTCGCTTTCATGACTTGGGTCACGCGACGCTTTGCGTGCGGCGGGTGCCTTTGCGGTTTTCGGCGTCGCAGCAGTCCCGCAGGCTAGCAGCAAAACCGCAAGCACCGGAAATAGCAGACCTTTGCGGGCAAAAGTCATAATGAAAATATAGCGCCAGCTGCCGCTTCTGCCAGTTGAAGGGGCACACACCGACTTACGTAAACCGACCTGTTGAGGAGATCAGCAGCGGGCGTTGCGTGCATCGGTGACACTATGCGTTTCGCACGGAATGAAGCTGTAACGGCCCATTACAGCGGCCTGGGCAGATGCCGGGCCCTTTGGCCGATGGTGTGGTGATAGGGGAAAGTCGGTGATTGCCAGGCTGGGAGACTTGGAGCACCCTTCGAAGACTCAATTCACCCGGCAAAAAGCCCCGCATTGGGATGGCGCAGTCATCAAAAAATCAGACCCCCATTTCTTCCGGAACGCTCGTCAATGAGCGCTACGAAATCCGTGAAAGTTTGGGCAAGGGCGGGATGGGCGAGGTGTTCAAGGCCTACGACCGCAGCACCCAGCAACAACTCGCGCTGAAAGTGGTGCGCGAAGAGTCGCGCATGCCGGGCGACGATGAGGCACTGCGCCAAGAGCTGCTGCTTGCGCGGTCCGTGAGCCACCCCAATGTGTGCCGCGTCCACGATCTGGCGCCCAGCGGTTGGGGGCCCATCCTGGTGATGGAGCACATTGAGGGCCAGACGCTGCACAGCCACATCCGCCGGAAGAAGGCGCAGGGCGGTTACACCGCCGACGAATTCCGACGCATCGCGAGTCAGATCTGCGCCGGCCTTGCAGCAATTCACGCGCAAGGGTTGGTGCACGGCGATTTCAAGCCAGGCAACGTGATGGTGACGACCGAACGCGTCGTGATTTTGGATTTTGGCTTTGCTCAAGAAAGAGCGCGTTTGAGTGCGCGCCGGCCAGGATCACCCCCCGACGGCGGCACGCCGAACTACATGGCCCCGGAACGGTTACGCTCCGGCGGTGCGAGTCAAGAAGACGATCTGTACGCGCTCGGGTTGACCCTGTGGGAGATGTGGACGTGCCGCGTTCCCGAGCCGGGTTACAAGCCAAGGGCGAAGGCGATGCGCGCGCAGATCATGTTCGATGTGCCTTCGGGCCTGTCCATCGACGAAGTGAAGCAAGTTTTCCACTGCTTGAGCGACGATCCGAAGTTCCGCATTCCGGCGCGGCGCTTGCGCTTCTTCAACCCCATGTCGCTGACCACGAGTCAGGCATCCAGCCCCAGGCCGAAGATTTCGCCAGGCCCGCCGCTGGGTCGCTCGGTGACGCAGTCGTTCACGCCGGGCGCGCAATCCTTGTTGATCACGTATTCTTCAAATGCCGCGGAATTAGTGGGGGAAATGTTCCCACTGAACAAACCTGCGCTGACCATTGGGCGACGCTCTGGGCAGGATATTTCTATTGAGGAAGCCACTGTTTCCGGCGAACACGCGGCGCTGCGCTGGCAACACGGCAGCTGGGTGATCGACGACAAGGGCAGCACCAACGGCATTTACGCCGATCACAGCTATGACCGTAAGCAGTCAGTGACTTTGCTGCACGGCGGCGAAGCACAGCTGGGCGAGTGCCGACTCAAGCTGGTCAGCTTTGACAACGGCTCCCCCCAGCACAACCGTGCGCAGGAGTATTTGCGGCAGCGCGATGGCTCAACCGGGCTTTTTCTCAAAACCGAGCTACTCTCGGCTCTGGAAGAAGAATTGAAGTTTGTGAACTGGGCTGGGGTACCGCTCACTCTGGCCAGTTACGAAATCCGCGGGCCCCACCGTTTGACGGATGCGCGCCCCACAATCCTGGAAATGCTGGCGCTGCGGCGTGTGGCGCAGCGCGTGGTGGATATCACGGAAGTGCTGCTGCTCAGCATCGTGCCGGTCACCGCGGGGCGCACCGGTGCATTGAAATTCTGTGTCGCCATGGTGGGCCCCAGTGTGGATGAAGCGCGCCAAGTGGTGGAGCAGGTCGTCTCCCAGGTGCAGGGCTCAATGCCGGAGTCGTTAGAATTGGTGGCGGAAGTGACGCCGGCAGGTGCGGAGAATACCGCGCAGCAACTCGTGAGTTGAGTGGGCGGCGTGCAGTTCGGAAGTCACAATGGCAGATCCGCCGCGCCGTTCGTTGCCTTCGTCGGCCGGCGATGTGCAATTGCGACGGCTGGGTTCGGCCAAGGCCGCAGACAGCCCAATTCGCGGTCAAGTAGTCGTGGGCTTCGTGGTCGCGTTGGTCGCCATTGGGGTGCCCATGTATTTCATGCGCCGGCCCAATTTGGACGCCCCCGCGCCGGTGCCCAGCGCTGCAAAGCCGGCTCTGCCCGTGGGCGTCAAATTATCGCCGATTGACGCGGGTGCCCCCAAACCGCGGGTGCGCCTGGGCAGTGCGCAGCGGATCCAATGCGGCGCTTCGCCCAAGCAGCGTGGCAACGAAGGCCCGCAATGCGATCCGTTGCCGGTGTTCGAGCACGCGCTCAAAAGAGCCATTTTGGCCCAGGTGGACTGCGCCCCCGCAGTGGGCGAGGGCAGCATCAATTTCGTGCTGAATATCAACTTTGCCAATCACTCACTCAACGTTTTCCCCGGCAAGAGCGGAAGTTGGTACGGACCGCAAGCCAAGAAGGCGGCGGCTTGTGTCGAAAAGGCCATTGCTCCAATCAAGTGGGAGACGGTTGCCCACCGCTATCGGTTCTACACTTTAGCCGTGAGCGCCACATATGCGCAGCCCAGCGTGAAAGATCAGCTGCCCACATTCGAGTGAAGCTACTTGGGGAGTGGGGGTGCGTTCGCCACTTGCTCGGTCCATTGCGGCACTGCCACCTGAGTCTCCAAGGTGAAGATTCGCTCGGCGTCGTCGAGCTGCTGCATGAACAGACCGGTGAACGTGCTGAACAGCGTGTTGCCCGCGGTTACTGGTCGCGTGCGAGCGGGGCGACTGATCCAGCGTTTGATCTTGGAATGAATTTCGGGGCTCAGCGGGTTGATCTGCAATGTGCCGCGGATGAAGATGGCTTGGTTTTTTCCAAGCTGCTCGCGATCCGCAACCAGCAGACCGTCGGCTTGAGCGCAACGCCGATTGACGCCAGTGACGGTGGGGGTCCAATCGCGACGCGGGGTGGGACTGTTGCTGCGCGTGATTTCCACGCGGTACATTTCTTCCCACACATGCCAAGTGACGCGGCACGTTTGCACCGTGGTCGCGATCGGTTGCGTTTTGCCCCGCGCATACACCAAACCGGTGAACACGATGGTGGTCGGCAGTCCCCGTGAGAGCTTCTCTTTGATCTGCGCGTCCATCGCGCTTTCAAAAGAAAAATCCGCCAGTACGCCGCTGCCGTCTTTGGCCCAATAGAATTTGGCGGGGATTTGAGGCAGGGCCGTTTGCGCGCCTGCCGGACCGGACCACGCCAGGAGAGCGAACAAGACGATCGCGAGCACGGTGCCTGAGAGACTGAAACTTGGGGGAGCCGGGGCTTGCCGGCGCCAGTCGCGCATGCTCAATCGCCCTCACTGAGCGCTGGCAAGAGCCCCACGACGTTCGAGAACGAGAAGACGAAGCCGCCCACGCTGGTGTCGGCGCGCAAGCCCAAATTGGCCGTCAGATCCACCGGGATCAGGGCCAGCCCGGAGTAATTGCGCGGCGGGCGCTTCAGGTAGCGCTGACTCGCCAGGGCGTAGGCGCCGCCGCTGACAAAGAAATCGACGCCGTACACCGATCGCCTGCCGCGATAGAGCGGAATGCGGTATTCGGCGCCCACCTTGGCGGCATATTCGCCGTAGCGCTCCTCGCTGATGGCAGTGCCCAAGAAGTTGGGTGAGGGCCTGCGATCCAAATTGAGCCCCAAGATGCGCGAGGGTCGAAAATCGCTGAAATCCCCGACGTAATACTGATCGAACACCGGAGCGTCCCCGGTGATCGCTCCGGCAGAGAAATCCAAGCGCAGCACGTGGTGCCAGGGCATTTCAAACCAATGTGCCGCAGCCAAGTCCAGCCGCTCATAGGGGTAATCGCTGCCGAACGGGGCAAGACTCAATTCGCCCGAAAGCGTGATCCACCAACCTTGTTTGGTTAAGAACGGTTGATCGCGGGTGTCGTGCTGCAGTGTGGCCCGCACCGTTGAAAGTAAGCTGTGACCCGGAAGGATATGAAAATCGATGGGCTCAATGTCGCCGCCGAATTCATGCGCCGCGGCGCGCGGTAGCCGCACATCGTCGATGGTTTCCAAGCGGTAGTGCAGCCACAGCTGGGAGGAGACGGACAAATCCCGACCCATGCCCACCAGCCCCCCAAAGCGCTTGTACGAGATCACCGCGTGCTTGGGCACTCCCGTGACTTGACTCGGGTCGTCCCACACCACGGCGCGGTTGCCGAAAAAATCGCGCGCGTCGTTGTACAGAAGCTCGCCGCTGATCATCCAGGGAGTGCCGACGAATGCGGGATCCAAAAATCGCAAACGCAACGCCAACTGATCCTGCGCGAGGCCAACGGCGGTGCCCAAGGTGATCCCCGTGCCGGCCAAGTTGGTTTCAGCGGCGTCAATGCCGGCGAACGCAGTCAGCCGTTGTGTGTTGCCTCCAAGATCGGCATCGGCGCCCAGCCCCATCCACAGGTCGTTGACGACCAGCGTGTTACGCTCCACCACATCGACCTGCAGGATCACGCTGCCTGGGCGGCTGCCCTTCTTGAGCGAGAGTTGCACGTCGCTGAAGAACCCGGTGCCGAGCAGCCGGTATCGCATCAAAACCAGCTTGGGATCTTCAACGTCCAGAACGTCCCCGGGTTGAAAAGGAATGTAGCGCAGCACAACGCGTGAACGTGTTTTGGCGTTCCCGCGCACCTCTATGCCTTCGAGCAAGTAGCGCAGTGGCTCTGAATCGGCGGAAGCGTCCTCAACATCCGTCGAGCTCGACTGCAAATCAGGCGGTGGAGCGTCCGTGTTGATGGCGCCAACGGCGGCCGTTGCGGGCGCGGCCGATGCAGGAGGATCGGCCGTCTGTGCCCACAGCGTGGGGCTTTGCACAAGCAGCAGGAGGGCCAGGGAGTACCGCCCCCGCGCCAGCGCTCGACACCACCACGGCATGGCTAAAGCCATATCATGAATGACCCACGCCGGCAGAAAAGGCCGCATAAAAGCTCGGGGTTGTCGCGCGCTGCCATTTGCAGCAGGCTCCAGCACCGTGAAACGCACGACCCTGCTCCTTCCTTCATCTCGCTCAACGATGGCCGCTTCAGCGGCTTTGCTGGTTGCAGCGGCCTGCGCCGCTGGGTCTTTTGTTTTGGCTTGCGCCAAGGCTGCGCCCGAAAAGGCGACCCCACCCGCCGAGGCGCCCGCGCCGGTCCTTAGCGCGGCGGCGGCACACCCGATCATGCCTCCCAGTGCACCTCAAGCCGCGAGTCCAGCCGCGACCGGTCCGGCAGCCTCTGCGGGTGGTTCGGCAGGTGCAGCCCCTTCTGATTTGCCAATAACGTGGACGACACCCAGCACTTGGGCTGTTGGGGGCGAGCCGGGCCCCATGCAAAAGGCGCGCTACCTTGCACCGCCCGCCGCGGGAGACAAGGAGGGCGCGACGATCACGGTGTTCTACTTTGGTCAAGGCATGGGCGGTTCAGTCGAAGCGAACATTGAGCGCTGGATCGGCCAGTTCAAGAACTTGGATCGAAAAACCGTGGTGCAGAACGAGCGCAACGTCGCGGGCTTCACTCAGCACATCGTCGAGATCCCAGACGGTACCTTCGAAGCCGGCATGATGCCGGGCATGCCCAATGCCGAAGCCAAGACCGGCTGGGGCATGTTGGGGGCGGTGGTGGAGTCCTCCGCTGGAGAATACTTCTTCAAGCTGGTGGGGCCGAAGCACACCGTCGCTGGGAACAAAGCTGTGTTCTATACCTTCTTGGAGAGCATCAAGAAGAAGCCGTGAGCGCATTTTCGCCACGCGACCTCGTACTGCTCGCCGTAGGCGGCGTTTTGGGCACTTTTGCGCGAGCTTTCTTGAGCCAGGTGATCACCCGCAGCTACGGCAGCTGGCTGCCCTGGGGGACGATCACGGTGAATGTACTGGGTTGCCTGCTATTTGGGCTCGGATGGTCATTGATTGAAGGCAAGTTGGGCGGTAGCGTCGCCGCTAAGTTTCTCGTGCTCACCGGTTTCATGGGAGCATTTACTACCTTCTCAACCTACATGTTCGAAACCACCGTGCTCTTGCAGCGCTCACAGCTGTGGCTCGCTGCCGCGAATTTCTTGCTGCAAAATGCGGTCGGTTTGATTTCCTTAGTGTTGGGGCTGGCGTTGGGGCGAGCCCTTTAGTGCGCTTTTAGGTCACGATGAACGGCGTGCAAGAATTCCCAGCTCATTGCGTTACGAACTATCGCGTGCGCGTGCGTTTTGGCGAAACGGATCTGATGGGCATTGCTCACCACGGCAGTTACGTGGCGTACTTGGAATCCGCTCGCATCGAGTACTTGCGTCGCAGGAACTTCAATTACTCCGACATGAACGACCGCGGGTACCACATGCCGGTGGTGGAAATGCAACTGCGCTACCGCAAGGCCGCTCGCTTCGATGACGAGATCATCGTGGAAACAAAATTGGGCACACTCACGCGTGTGAAGGTGGATTTCGTGTACCGGCTTTTGCGCGTCAACGGTGCGGGTGAGGAAGTGTTGGCCGAGGGGCACACACTGCTCGCTTGCGTGGATAAGGATCACAAGCCCTGCGCGCTGCCGAACGACGTGCGGGAATTGCTGTTTGCGCCTGAAATTGCCGAGTGAGGCCGAGCCTTCGGTGGGTGCTGACACCTTCTTTCTGCAGTTGGACGCGCCCAGAGCTCGGGTGCAGCGTTCACGCCAACTCTTGTTGGAGCGATTCCCCGCCGGTGTAGAGGAGCGTGAGCTCGGCGCGGGTGTCCAATTTATCGTCTATTTCCCAGATCCTGCCGCCCTTGCTGCCGCCAAGAAATCGCTGGCGGGAACGCTTGGGCTGCGAGCCGTGCACACGCGCAGCAATTGGCAGCAGGCATGGACGCAGCATCTGACGCCGCAGTTGCTCAGCTCGAAGCTACTCGTGGTGCCGGTGGACAAAGCGCCGCCGCCAAGTCGCACGACGAGCAAGCAGATCTATCTGCTGCGCCGTGCCGCCTTTGGCTTCGGTGAGCACGTGACCACGCGCCTGGTGGCGCGCGCCCTGGAACGCGAACTCGCAGAAAAATCAGAGCAAATGGTGCTCGATGTGGGAACGGGGACGGGGGGTTTGTGTATCGCTGCGGCTCGGCTCGGCGCAGCCGGCTGCCTGGGCATCGATATCGATCAGCCCAGCGTGAGGGTGGCCAAAGCCAATGCAGCACTCAATCGCCTCGCCGCGCGCTGTAAATTTTCTTGCCAGCCGTTGCACCGGGTGAAACGCCGTTTCGATTTGGTCCTGGCCAATTTGGACCGTGTCACCCTGCTTGCACTGGCGCCCGAACTGGCCCGCGTGCTCAACGCCGAGGGGAAATTGTTGGTCAGTGGGATTTTGGACGAAACGCGACCCGAGTTGGATGCAGCGTTCAAGTCGCACGCGCTCAAGCGGGTTGAGCGGGCGAGCGAGGACGGATGGACCCTATTGGGGTACCAGCGTCGCTAGCCTATTCGATCGCGATCAGGCGCACTTTGGTTTTGACTCGGGATTTCTCGCGTTGCAGCGTGATTTCTACTTCGTCGCCGGGTTGGTGGCGGTCAAGGGAGTTGTAGAGGTCGTCGTAGTTCTCGACGTTCTCAGACCCTACGCCGATGATCACGTCCCCTAGGGAAATCCCGCGCGCGTCTTGCTGGATCCCGCGAATGCCCGCCGCCTCAGCGGGGGACTTGGGCTGCACCCGCAACACAATCACGCCCTCGATTCCGGTGCGTCGTTCGATGCGCTGTGATGGGTCGATCTGAATCCCAATGCCCACTTGCTGCGCGTGCCCTGTCTTGATGATCTGCGGCACAACGCGGGCAATGGTGCCAATAGGCACCGCGAACCCAATTCCCGCCGAGGAACCGCTGCGGCTGT
>DATJEQ010000008.1:0-2558 GCA_035496495.1 Polyangiaceae bacterium | reverse complement strand
AAAATCGGATTCTGGGCATCTTCATCGACGCGCACCGCGGCGGCTAAGTGCGCGAGCACGCCTAAGATCTTCTCTTCATCGGTTTCTCGGGCGAACCACGCGTACCCAACGATGGTCAACCCCAGCGCCCCCAAGATCAGCGCCAGCGTTCGTCGGTCCATGGATCACAACGAATCGATGCAACTCAATTGTCGCCGTCGCCCAGCTTGACTCGCCAGTCGACCGGCAGATCCAAAAAGCCCTCAAGACACAGGAAATCGTAGAGATTCGCGCAGATCACTTCGCAAGTCTCGCTGAAGATGTGCGGGTCAGTGAAGAACTTCACCGTTTCCTCGCGCACGTCCTCGTCGCCCTCGGCTGAGAGGCGAGCGAGCAACTCGTCGCCTACGTAGTGGATCATTTGCTCCATCAAGATGCGTTCCCACTCCTTGCGGAAATCGGCAAAACGATCCGTTTGGATCTTGTAGGCCACACTGTTCGCCCCAGCGGCAGTCTTTGCCGCGCGCACGGTAATCTTGGCCATTTGAGGCAGGCGCTCTGGCAAGTGCTTGTGGAAGAAATCCAAAAGCACGCCGGTGAAAATCGTCATCACCCGATTGAGCTCAGGCGAGCGCCGGGAAAGGAACGCGACTTGTAGATCTCGCTCCATCTTGGTCAATAGATCGAGCGACAGCTGCTTGATGTCGTCGTTGATAAAATCGAAGCCCTCTAGCTCCGTGCGCAGCCGGTGCTTGTAGCGGCCGAGGACGTAATAAACGCCCTGTTCTGCGTGGTAGATCTTCTTCTCTTTCTCGCCCTTGGTCTTCTCGTGCAGCTCGCTTTCAAAGAATAGCTTTGCGATGCGCTTGCCCACCGGCTTGATATTGCGCGCCACCAGACTTTGCTCACCGGGGCTAAAAGCCCGTTCCAGCAAGCGAGTGAGCGTCTCAGTGTGTTTCGATTCAACTTGATCATTGCTCTGCGCGACGGGCGACTGGTGACCAATTACCGCCTGCATCTCTTTCAATTGAGCCACGACCTGCGCGGTGATGGCGTCCAACTCGGCGTTGGTTTCCATTTCACCTTTGTAATGAACGATGCGCGCCTGCACTTGCTCGTTGAGCAACCCCAGCGCCTTCAGCGTGAGCGCTTGTTTGGCTGCCTCCGTCATTGGTGCGATCGGTTTCGGCGGCGGACCCTGCCTGCGCGGCGGGGGTCCCGGAGGTGCAGCGCGCGGCGGCACCGGCGGAGGGTGGCGAGGCGGTGGCTTTGGGGGCGTGTCAGTCACGGCGGCCGTGAGCATAGCCCGGCTGTGGCTCGCGCGAGAACTGCGATTGTTATCGGGTGAAGGGGACCCGATATAAGGGCGTTTCGCCCGAATAAACCTGAGGAATTGTGCGCATGGGTTTGCGCTCGACTACCCGCAGATCCTATTGCAAGGTGCTCCGTCTTTATGAAGGCCTCTATGTCAAGAATTCACCCCGGGTTGTTCTGTGTGATCGCCACCTTCGCTTTCGGCTGTGCCCGCGGCCCGAATGTCAGCACCGAGCAGCTGCCGTTGCGCAAAGTCGTCGTGTACCGCAATGGCGTGGGCTACTTCGAGCGCAGCGGGTCGGTGGATTCGGAGCGAGTGACCTTCAATATGCGCGGCAGCATGGTTGGGGATTTCTTAGCGACGCTGGCCGTCGTTGAGCGCGGGGGCAATTCGGTGCGTGCCGCTTCATTCCCATTGAAGCTTGAGGAGCTGGAAGAGCCCGCGCCCGAGCCTAAACCTCGAGGCCGTCATGAGCCGGCCCTGAGCCCTGTTGAAGGGCCGCCACCCCCACCCAAGCCAAAAGATCCGCTGAGAGAGGTTGCGCTGGAACTCGACGGCAAAGATCACGAGTTGTTGGTGGGTTATGTTTCGCGCACACCGGTGTGGCGTCCGTCGTACCGCGTGGTGATTCAGAAGGACGGCAAAGCGCTGCTGCAAGCGTGGGGCGTGGTGCAGAATCTTTCCGGCGAAGACTGGCAGGATGTCGAGTTGTCTCTGGTGGCAGGCGCGCCGCTCGCTTTTGAGTCCACTTTGGGCACGCCGGTGATCCCGCAGCGCCCGGTAGTGACGGATCAGGGGGAAGTGATCTTAGAGGTGCCACAAGGCAGCACGTCTCTGGCGGAAATGGCTGCCCCCATGGCGGCACCTGCTCCGCCCCCTACGGCTGAGGCGCCCGCAATGGCCTACGACGAAGAGCAGAGCGCGATGAGCAGTGGCGCCGGGGTGGCATCGGGCGGGCCTGGTGGGTTCAACTTCACGGACAAGAAGGCAGCGATGGCCAAGCCTATGCCCAGTTCAGCGGCAATGCGCCAGAGTCTGACGCTGGGTGGCTTGGGCTCCGACCTGCAGCGCGTCAATGCGTTGGCCAACGTCGCGGTGCAGGGCAGCAACACGGTGTACGCGCTGCCCTCGCGGGTCACGGTGCCGAACGACAGCGCCACGATGGTGCTCTTGCTCAATCAGACCATCCCCGGCGAATCGGTGTTCTTGTTTTCACCGGATCCGGGCGTGCCGGATTCAGCAGCGCATCCGTTCCGCGTCGCGC
>DATJEQ010000007.1:0-3836 GCA_035496495.1 Polyangiaceae bacterium | reverse complement strand
AGGCTTCGAGTGAATGAGCTATCTTTGTAGCGTGCGTGCGCCCGTGCAGCCGTTGCGTTTCGACATGACATACCGTCGTGACGAAGTGCGGTTTGGGCCACCTATGCTCAGTCGCCTGCCCAGTGCCCTGTATCTGCTCGGCGCGCTGAGTGTCGAGATTGCGATCGCGATCGGGCAGCGAAGCCCGCACGGCAGCTGGCTCTTCCATTACGTCGTTGAACAAGATCCGGCGCGCGTGATGGGGATTCGTTCGTTCGCTGCCTGCCTGCTTGTTGGCGCCGTTGCCGCTGTGTTGCGCTCCGGGATGGGTGGCGTGTGCATTCGCAAAGATGGGGTGGAGGCACGTGAGGTGCGAGGTTGGCTCGTGCCTCGAGTGCAGCGCTTTCAATGGCCACAACTTGAGCGCATCGTGTTGGATCAGAAGGCACGCGTTGCATTGGATCTGTGGGATGGTTCACGAGCCTTTTTGCCGGCAGTGAAGGATCGCCTTCTGCTTTCCGCGGCCCTTGAAAAGGTCGCGGCCGCTCGTTCAATACCTGTGCGTGGCGGAGCGGGGCTCGACGAAATCCCCGAAGGGGAATAGTCCAAAACCCGCAGAAAAATCTGGTGCACAAATCCACAGTGAGCAAGAGTGCCTCACTGGAAAACTAGACTTAACGCGCCGCAGCGGTTATGCGGCTATAGAATTGTCGTTTGTTGGGAGGTGGAACATGGCTTTCGTAAAACTGCCAACTGTTGTCGCGCCGCTGGCTTTGGGCTTGCTGGTAACCCTAACCGGGCTCCGATCAGCCAACGCACAGAACCTGATCAAGAACCCAACAGCGCACCCGCATTACAGCGTGGAGCTAGAGCCGCACTTGGCGTTAGACGACGCCTTCGGCAACGATGCCTTTGGCGTGGGGATGCAAGCAGCCATTCCGATTGTGGATCCCGGCTTCGTGAGCACCATCAACAACAGCGTTGCCATCGGGTTTGGTTTGGATTGGATGACGGCGCGCCGTTATTGCGCCGGCCCCTATTGCTACCGCAGCAATCACATCTTGCTACCGGTGGTGATGCAGTGGAATTTCTGGTTCACTCCCAATTGGTCGGCGTTCGGTGAGCCGGGGCTCACATTCCACATCGATGACGACAATTCCCCCTACAACGACACGTTTTACATTCACCCGGCATTCGAGGTGGGCGGTCGCTATAATTTCAATGACAAAGTCGCGTTGACCCTGCGTGTGGGCGTTCCGGTGTTCACCTTCGGGGCCAGTTTCTTCCTGTAGCCAGTTTCTTGCTGTAGCTGGAGAGCAGCGGGGTCGCTGTAGTATGCCGCGTTGCTGTGGTATGCTGGCCCCCGCTTAGATGACTGACCATAAATGGGGTGTGTATAAACGCGGTCTGCGCGCCGTGCTCAGCTTGCTGGCGGTAGTGCTGTTCACCGTGGGTGCTGCGGCCCAACAGGGCAGTTCAGATAGTGCGTCGCGGGCTGCCGCGCAGGCGTTGTTCGATCAGGGGCGCGCCCTCATGCAGAAGAAGCAGTACGACGAGGCGTGCCCGAAGTTGGAAGCCAGCAATAAGCTGGATCCCGGCGTTGGCACGTTGCTTTATCTCGGTGATTGTTACGAGAAGGCGGGCAAGCTCGCGAGCAGCTGGGCCGCATTCGAAGAAGCCGCATCGCTGGGCACCACGCGCGGCGAGATGGATCGGGTGAAGGTGGCCAAGGTGCGCGCCGTGGCGCTGAAGCCGCGGGTTCCCATGTTGGTGTTCGTGGTCGACAATCCGGTGCCTGGATTGGAGGTGCGCCGCGACGGCGCGCTAATCCCGCAGGCCTCTTGGGGTTCGCCGTTGCCGGTCGACGCGGGCGACACTCAGGTGATCGCGTCGGCGCCCGGCTATCATGCCTGGCAACAGACAGTCAGCGTGCCGGCAAGCCTGAAAGAACCATGGCCCGTGCGCGTGCCGACATTGGAGAAAGAAGCCACGACGGCCCCAGCGGTCGTCGCGCCGCCACCAGTCGCCCCCGCACCGGTCAAGCCCCAACCCTCAAAGCCAGCCAACGACGGATCGACCCAGCGCACCGTGGG
Organism: Polyangiaceae bacterium; assembly: GCA_035496495.1. Classification (GTDB taxonomy): domain Bacteria; phylum Myxococcota_A; class Polyangia; order Polyangiales; family Polyangiaceae; genus SZUA-265. The sequence goes on along the minus strand of DATJEQ010000007.1, from coordinate 1,764 downwards.
TTTGATCGTAGGCGGCGCGGGCGTTGTGGGGCTGATCGTCAGTGGAACGCTGACCATCTTGGCGGCGAATAAGAAGGCCAATTCAAAAGACGATTGCCTGCCGAATTCGCCGAATCAATGCAGCCCGGCGGGAGTATCCGCACGTCAAAGCGCGACGAGTTTGGCAAATGTTGCCACTGTGGCCGGGGTAGTTGGCGGCGTGGCGGTCGCAGGTGGCGCGGTGATTTACTTCACTGCTCCGAAATCCGAGAACGCAACGTCGGCTGGAAGCGCAGTGCCCCAAGGCTTGGTGCTCAACATGGAGGCCCGCTTCTGATGCGCCTTGCAACTTGTTTCAAAGTATTGCTGGGTGCGGGGCTCAGCATCGCGTGCGCTGGCATTTTGGGCATTGAAGACGCGCAGTGCTCCAGCACATTTGCCGGCTGCCCAGGGCACCACACCTCCCACACCGCGCAGCCCGATGCGGCGAGTGACGCTTCCAGCGGCGATTCAGGCAATGGGAGTGCCGACATCGACGGCGGGGGAACAACGGTGGACAGCGGCAATCCCAACACCGAAGCAGACGCACAGAGCGGCAATGACGGCGGCGATGCCACAGCTGCCCCAGATGCCGCACCTGTGGATCCGTGCGACCAATACTGCACCACGATGATGGGCAATTGTCAGGGATCGAACGCACAATACACGTCGTACGCCTTCTGCATGAACGTGTGCCCTCACTACGCAGTGGGTCACCCCGGGGACATGCAGGGCAATACGCTTTACTGTCGCTTGCAGCGGGCTGAGAACGCGGCAACCTCGGAAACTGCTGACAACTGCCAGGTCGCTGGCCCCAGTGGTACCGCCGGTGGTGTCGCCGTGTGCGGCAACACTTGCGACAACTTCTGCGACTTGGCGCTCAATACCTGTGTAGGCAGCAACAGCCAATACGCCACCCGCGCCGCGTGCATGCAGGATTGCCAATCCTTGCCGGATTTTGGTTCCTACAATTCCAGCTTCCAAAGCGGGCTAGACGTACAATGCCGGCTGTATCACGTGAGCGCCGCAGCCGGCGACGCGGTGTTCCACTGTCCGCACGTGGGCGGCGCCGGGCCGTGTTCAGTGCCTCGCTGATCACAAGGTCGCGGCTGTTGTCTTACATGTAGGGTTTTGGGGAACCAAAACTACTCAGGCCTGTGAAATTCTTCTGATCCCAGATGGCTGCCTGGGGCACACTGGAGGGATAGCTTCTTAGGGGAGGTCGCATGACCCATCGTTCTTGTAGTACCAGGCGCACGCTGTTCGCCGTGGCTGTGCTCGCGGCGTGCTCGAGCCAGAAACAGGTGTCAGAAGGGAACGACGCCAGCGCTCCGTCGAATCTCGTCGCGGGGCCGCTCGGCGGCGGAGTGCACCTGACTTGGCATGACAATTCGAGCAACGAAGAGCTGTTCGAAATTGAGCGCAGTGAGGACGGTAGCGCTGAGCACCTGCTGTCGACGGTGCCTTTCGACGCTGCGCTCTACCACGACGCCGACGTCACCTTCGGCGTGCACTATCAATACCGCGTACGCGCCAAGCTCCCGAGCGGTTACTCCGCGTATTCAAACCAAGCTGAATTGACCTTGATCGCGCCCAGCGGTACGGGCGGCGGCGCCAATGGTGGCTCCAGCTCAGGTGGCGCGATGGCAACAGGCGGCGGTTCGACTTCGCTCAGCGCAGGCAGCGGTGGCACTCAGGCGAGCGGCGGGCAGCCGAACAACGGCGGCAGCAGCCCGGGCGGGGATG
>DATJEQ010000006.1:0-13135 GCA_035496495.1 Polyangiaceae bacterium | reverse complement strand
GCCGCCGTGCTCAGCGGCAATCGCAATTTCGAAGGAAGAATCAACGCCCAGGTGCGCGCGAATTATTTGGCGAGCCCGCCACTCGTCGTTGCCTACGCGCTTGCGGGGCGCATCGATTTGGATTTGGAAAAGCAGCCCCTCGGTGTGGATCGCGATGGCAAGCCGGTCTTCTTGAAGGACATTTGGCCCTCGCCCGAGCAGGTGAGCGAAACGTTGAAAGGTGCGTTGTCGCAGGAGATGTTCCGCAGCAAATACGCGGATGTTTTCACCGGCGATGCCGCATGGCAATCGCTGCCTACTCCAAAGGGTGACCGCTTCACTTGGGATACCGACAGCACCTATGTGCGCCTGCCCACCTATTTCGAGAACATGAGCTTGAAGCCCGCACCGCTCGCGGATCTGAAGGGAATGCGCGTGCTCGCGGTGCTGGGCGATTCCGTTACGACGGATCACATTTCGCCCGCCGGATCGATCGCGGTGGATTCGGCCGCGGGCAAGTATCTGATCGCCAAGGGCGTGCAAAAGAAGGACTTCAACTCTTACGGCGCGCGGCGCGGCAACCACGAAGTGATGGTGCGCGGTACGTTCGCCAATGTGCGGCTGCGCAATCAGTTGGCTCCGGGAACCGAAGGCAGCGTGACGCGGCATCTGCCCAGCGGGGAGCAGCTATCGATCTACGACGCGTCCGTCCGCTACGCGGCCGACAAAGTGTCGCTGCTGATCTTAGCGGGCAAGGAGTACGGCTCCGGATCTTCGCGTGATTGGGCTGCCAAGGGCACCTACATGCTCGGCGTTCGCGCCGTGTTGGCGGAATCCTATGAACGCATCCATCGCAGCAATTTGATCGGCATGGGCGTGATCCCCTTGGAGTATCTGCCCGGGCAGAATCGCGAGACCCTCGGTCTCACGGGTGAAGAAGAGTTCGATCTGTCCGGCATCGCGCAAGATCTCAAGCCTGGAAAGAAGCTGACCCTCACCGTGCGCGGCGCGGGCGGCGCAACTCGATCGCTCGAAGTGCGCGCCCGCATCGATACGTTGGTGGAACTCGATTACTACCGCCACGGCGGCATCCTGCAGTTTGTGTTGCGCCAGCTTCTGGCGCAGTGAGCAAAGTCGAATCTGCGCCAACTTCTGGCGCAGTGATCGAAGTGGCGCGTCTCGCTCCGCCCCGGGCGTTACTGCTTCTTCAGAATGCCGGTGATGATCTGATAGCCGATGGAGAGGGCGAAATCCGGCCCTCCCGCTGGGTTCTTGGGAACCACGCGCGCGACGCCCAGGTACGTGGGGCTGACGCCGATTTCTTCTTCTTCCTGTGCGGGCGGTTTGAAGGCGGGGGTCTCGGTGCGGGGCGTTGAGCCGTCGCCTGACAAGTGATTGTCGAGATCGCTTTCGCGCGTAACGCCGAAGCTGGTGTCCGGCTTGTAGCCGGCTTCAACCACCACGTCCGGCGCAATTCCGGTGGCCTGAATGCTGCGCCCTTTGGGTGTGTAATAACGCATCGTGGTTAAACGCAGGCCCGCGCCGCCCGGCAAATCGATGATCGACTGAACCGACCCTTTGCCGAAGGTGCGCGCGCCAACCAGCGTTGCCCGGCCGTTGTCCTGCAGCGCCCCGGCCAGCAATTCCGCGGCGCTTGCGCTGTATTCGTTGACCAGCACCACCGCGGGTGGATCCTGCAGCGCACCGGAGTTGGAGCTGGTCACTTCGTCGACCACTTCGTCGCGATGGCGCGTGGTGTACACGATCCCGCTCTTTAAAAACTCGTCGGCCACTTGCGCGGCTTCATCGACCAAGCCACCCGGGTTGTTGCGCAGATCCAAGATCAGGCCATCGATCTTTTGTTCCGAACGCCGTTGCGCGATGGCTTGCAGCACCTCGGTGTGGGTGCCCGCTTGGAATTGTTTCACGCGCAGGTAGACGACATTGCCGTCGAGGGATTTGCTCTCCACTGAGCTGACCTGAATGATCTCCCGCTTGAGGGCGAAGGTCATCAGCGTAGTACGCCCGCGGCGTCGCACACTGAGCGTCAACTCGCTGCCGGGCTTGCCGCGCATGCGTCGCACCAATTGCGCAGGGGACAGATCGCGCGCGCTCTGCTTGTCGACTGCGACGATTTCATCTCCAGGGCGAAGGCCAGCGCGCGCAGCGGGGCTGCCGTCAATGGGGGCAATGATGGTCACAGCGTCGCGCTGAAAATCGACTTCCACACCGATGCCGCCGAATTCACCCTGAGTATCGCCACGAAAGACGTTGTACTCCCCCGGGGTGAGGTACGAAGAATGCGGGTCGAGTTCCGAGACCATCCCCTGAATCGCGCCTTGAATCAGTCGCTCGCGATCCACCGGGTCGACGTATTCGTTCTCGACCAGCACCAACACTTGCGCCAGTTGCTTGATGAAGAAAAAAGGATCTTCGGCGGCGGTGGTTGCAAAGGCGCGCGGTGCAGTCGCGACGCCCAGAAGAAAAGCCACGACGGCGACGAGCGTCAGGATAGCGGCATGTGCCGCAATGCGTCGGAGTCGACGCCGCGAGGTGAGCGGCGCCGCTGCGGGGCCCTGTGGCCTGTCGCCGGCTCGGGTCATTGTCCTAGGTTGCCTGGCTTAACGGACTTCAGACAAGCGAGCACATAGGGAAGCGCCGCGTCGGGTTGTGGGATGCCAAATCCCCCACAAAATCCGACAATGACGCCCCGCAATTCATTAAGTGCACGACAAAATCAATGCCGAAACGCGCTTAACTACTGAGCGGAGCTGTCCGTACAGGCGACTACGAGCTAATACAGTGTGTCCAGGAAGCTTAAGGAACCACTAACCAATTCACACTCCGGGGTGTTTCGTATATGTCGCGACCAGTGGCACAGACAGCCCAAGGTGGAGGCGAGGTCGAAAGTATGGCTGAGAATCAAGGCGGCAAGGGAAGCGATAAGCGCAAACAAAGCTTGTACTTTCCCGAAGCCATGTTGCAGGAAATCAAGGATGAAGCGGCTCGCTTGGATCGGTCGCTGTCTTGGATTGTGCAGCGCGCGTGGAAGATTTCGCGGCTTGAGATCAAGAAGATCCCCAGCGTCAACGACATTGACGACGACGATGCGGATCCCGGCGAGAAGTAATCCGCTCGCAAACAGCACAAGCAAAATGAGTCAGGTGCACCCGTGAAGCCGGATGCGTCAGACCTGGATAACCCCGGCAAGGTGCTCTCCGGCCTGCTGGGGCTGATGGTTCACGATCTGCGCAGTCCGCTCACCGCGCTGCAGTCGAATCTCGATTACGTGTGCCGGGATCCCGCTGCCAGCGCGGATGCCAAAGACGCGATCGTCGATGGCTTGCTTTCGTGCGACGCACTGGCCCACATGATCGACAATTGCGATCTGCTGGCGCTTGCGCTGGGCGCCAGCTCGCAACCGCCGCTGGGCGAAGTTGCGGTGCACGAGGTAGTGGCGGATGTGATCGCTCAGTCCACCGGGGTCGCAGCGAGCTACGGCCAAGCCATCGAAGTCAAGGAAAGCCCCATTGAGGCCGGCGGCGAGTTGCGTGCGCTCAGTGACGTGAAGATGCTGTCTCGTGCTCTTGCGAATCTCGTGCGCAATAGCGTGCAACATTCACCCCCGCGTTCGACGCTCCACGTTTCCTCGCACCAGAAGCAAGGCAGCGTAGAGATCTGGGTCGAGGATCAGGGGCCGGCGGTTCCCGACGATCTGCGCACTTCGCTGTTCACGGCAGAAGGGCAGCTCTCGTCGAAATTGCATCGCGGGCGTTACAGCCGTGCCATGGGGCTGTACTGCGCAAGAATCGCCGCGGAGCGTTGTGGGGCGCAGCTCTCGATTGAGGATCATCAGGGCGTCAACAACACCTTCGTGCTCAGGCTCGCGGCAGTCTAGGGCTGAGTGATGACGACTGCATCCGGCGCGCGGTAGAGCAATTTGCCGGTTTCTCCGGGGCAGCCCCAACACGAGCTGTAGTGTAGGCGCGGGCGAATGTCGTTGCTGTAGGCCAGGACGACCGGGCCCGGTTCGTCGCGTAGGGTCATGCTGGCGGCAACGCGGAATTCATTGTCGGCCACGACCAATAGCGCCACCACGAACGAGATATCCTTCTGGGCATGCCCGCTGGCGATCACGAACTGCGTACCCAGGTCGGGGTTCCACAGCAGCGGGCGTACGGTAAAGGAGAATCCTTGGTGGTCGCCGTTGCCGCGGGCCAGCACGGTGCGCGTGGCCTCAGGTTCTGAAAAATATCCGAGATCGCTGGTCAACGCCGCGGTGTGGGGATCGCTGGCGAGCACGTCGCTCAGCTTCTTGATCGACAGATCGTAGATCTGAAAAGGGGTGCCCAATTGCGGCACTGCAACGGTGGCGGCATTGGGAGCGCCTTTACAACAGCGAAACCCTAAATCATCGGCGTGTTCGTCCATGGCGAGGGCGGCGCGGTGCGCACAGCGGTGATCGGTCAGTGCGCCATTTTTGGCTGAGCCCCTGGCGATGGGCAGGCTTTGGTTGTCAGGGTTCAGCGAGTCGCTCGCCGTCCACTCGCGCATCTGCCCCAGCCCCACGGCATTGAACGGCGAGGCGCACTGTGCCCCCGGCTTGCTGCACTGCTCGTTCCAGGTGTTGCCCGTGCTGAACGGCAGACTCTGAGGTCCTTTACACACTAACTCCCACTCCAACTCAGTGCACAGGCGTTTGCCTTCAGCGGCGCAGCGCTGCTCGGCTTCATCGTGAGTGACTCCAGTCAGCGGGGGCTGTGCCGGGTCGTTGGGGAATGGCAGTCGATCGACGCGAAACGATCCGAGCGTAACCTGAGTCAAACGCGGCTCCAGCGCCGGGTTGCGCGGCTGATCGCCGGGCACCGTTCCCGCATTGAACGTGGAGGCAGGGATCTCAAGCTGTTCACCTTTGATCGGAGCGAGTGCTGCCGCGTGCGTCGCAGTGCTCGCTGTGGCTGATGTTGAGCTCGGCTGCGGGCTGTTGCGTCCGCGGCAACCGGCACAGAGCAGAGCAGCGCCCAGCAACCCCAGCAATCCACGGCCCAGCAATCCAGCCAGGCGCTTGCGGGCAAACGCTGGGCTCATGGGAGGGATCCTTCGCGGCATCCGCGCGAGCATGCAAGGCCAGCTCTCGGAATTCAAAGCCAGATGGCCTCTGGGCCGAGGCTTGGAATTGGGCCGGGTTGACCCCGCCGCCAGATGTGCGAGATCAGGCCGCAAGACAGCACCCATGCCCCGGCAAATTGCGAACAAACAAAAGGGCTCGGCAGGGTTTCAGGCGGGCCCAGGCATGGTAGTGACCCTGAAATACCGGCTGTTCGACGCTGAAGGGGAGCTGGTGGAAGAAAGCCCCGAGGGAGAGATTTTTACGCTGCTTTTGGGCTACGCCCAAGCAGCGCCTGTTCTGGAAGCGGCGCTTTCAGGCGCGCGTGCGGGGCAGAGCAAGCGGCTCAAATTGAACCCCGCACAGGCCTTTGGCCCGCGCGACGCTGCGGGCATTCTGGAGTTGGAACGCAACGAATTGCCGCCAGAAATCGCGGTGGGGGACGAGTTTGCCGCCGAGGACGCCGAAGGTCGGCTGGTGCCTTTCAAGGTGGTGGACTTGGACGAGGAGCGGGTGGTGGTCGACACCAATCACCCCCTGGCGGGTCAACAGGTGCTGCTGGAATTGTCGCTGGAAGCGGTGCGGCCAGCGACCGAGCTGGAGCAGAGCGAAGCGGCACAGCGGCTGGAGCGGCTTTCGGGTGACGCCCCGGCAAAGCTGCTTCCCCTGGCCTCACTCTTGAGGCATTTGCCAGGCACCGCGAACAGTGGCACAAGCACCCCCGACAACCGGCCGAGGGGCACGGACGGTGATCTAAGAGGCAGAGAAAATGACGAACACTCCTGACAACTTCCACTTGGACACACGCATTCGCGAACGCCTGCTGAAGAAGCACGCGCTCAGCTCCGCCGCGGTTGAGGCTCACATGGCCGCTTTGAAAGATGGCGAGCCGGCGTCGGTGGTGATCGATCTTGAGCAACCGGCAATGGCCAAGCCCCCCGTGGTGGTGGCCCCCGCGCCGCAACCCGTGCAACCCGTGCGCAACGTCGCCGCCGATCTGCCCCCGCCTCCACCCGGGTTGATCAAAGAATCCCCCACGCCGCCTTACACGCCGATGGTTATTGAAAGTTCACCGCCGCACGAGGCTGTGAATGGCGAAGCGATCGCCGAAGGGCAAGCCCAAGCGTCTGCCATTGATGTGGGCGCCGCAGCCGCAGCCGGCGAAGAGAAAGCCGGTGAAGAGAAAGCCGGCGAAGAGAAATCTGACCTCGATGACGAGTGGGGCAACGGCTGACAGCCGACCCAGGAGCGCGTGATGAGCGACGGATCCGAGCAACAGGCGAAAAAGGCCGATCGCGATCTACCCGCTATAGATTTCGCCACCTTTGTGCTCTCGCTCAATCACAGCGCACTGGTGCATTTAGGTCTGGCGCCTGATCCGGTCACGGGTCAGCGTGCACAGAGCTTGCCCCTCGCCAAGCAGACGATCGATCTTTTGGGGATGTTGCACGAAAAGACGCGTGGCAATCTCACGGGCGACGAAGAGCGCGCCCTGAGCAACGTGCTGTACGAATTGCGCCTCAGTTACGTGCAAGCCGTCAAGTCGGCGTGACACCATTTCACCGCCTCCGTGTTGCCACGCTGCTCGCACTCTGTGCGCTGCTTGGCAGCGGCTGCCATCGCGCCTCAGAAGAAGCCGGCGAACCGAAGGCCAGCAAAGAAACGACTGTGGCGGCTTCTCCCCCGGGGCCTGCCCAGGTTACGCCGCCCAGTTTCGCTCAGGTAGCGGCGAATGCGAATCCGGCAGTGGTATTCATTGAAACGCAGCAAGCGGCGCGCATTGGGTCGCGGCGAGTGATCGGCAGGGGCCTCGGCAGCGGGTTCGCCTTCGACCCCAGCGGACTGATTCTAACGAACTACCATGTCGTGGAAGATGCCACGACCATCACCGTGACATTGCCGGATCAAGAACCGAGGCGCGCTGAGTTGGTGGGGCATGATGCGCAGACGGACATCGCGGTGCTGCGCATCAGTGGCGATAAGATCCCCTATTTATCGCTGGGTGATTCCGACAAGCTACAAGTGGGTGACTGGGTGTTAGCCATTGGCAATCCCTTTGGACTGTCGCACACCGTTTCCGCAGGAATCGTCTCGGCCAAGGGGCGCACTCGCAGCGACGTCAAAGGCCTCGATCCGGCGGGCTATTACGATTTCCTCCAGACCGACGCCAGCATCAATCCGGGCAACTCCGGCGGCCCTTTGATCGATCTCGCGGGCCAGGTGGTGGGGATCAACACCGCGATCAAGGCGGATGCGAACAGCATCGGCTTCGCCATTCCCATGGCGATGATCCGCGAATTGCTCCCGCAGTTGCTCAAACAGGGCAAGGTGCGTCGCAGCGCGGTGGGCGTCGTGGTCGACAGCGTGACGCGCGACGATGTCAGTCGCTTGGGTTTGCAGAGCATTCAGGGCGCGCTGATCACGCGTGTGATGGCAGGGGGGCCGGCTCAGCGCGCAGGCGCCCACAGCGATGATGTGATTGTGAATTTCGACAATAAACCCATCACGGGGAAGGAAATGCTGCGCTGGCTGGCCAGCATCGCCGGCGTGGGGCGCTCGGTTTCCATGCGGGTCATTCGCGCCCAGCGTCCGGTGGATTTGCGGGTAACTCTGGGCGAATTGCCCGCCGCAGAAGGCCGATCGGATCGTGGGGATGACTCGCCGGAGCAGTGACGAGCCGAGCGTAATTGGCCGTAATCAATAAATTAAACAGCCAGGGGAGGATCGCGAATCTGCCCTCGTATGGCTGGGGGTGACGCCCCGTAGCGCCCTTGCAATCAACACCCGCCCCCAGACGCAGCCGCCCGCGCTCTCGGGTGTTGTTCGGCTCCCCAGCGGTCAGCGACTGGAGCTGCTGCATTCCTCGCCCGGCAAAGACGACCAAGCCGCGCAGCGAAGAGGGGAAGCGCAGCGCGATCGCGAATTGATTCGGCGTGCGCAGCGCGGCGACCATGCGGCGTTCAACGCGTTGATCCGCCACTACGAGAAGCGCGCTCTGGCGCTAGCGTTTACGGTACTGCACGACGAAAATGACGCGCAGGAAGTGGTGCAAGAGGCGTTCTTGCGCGTGTACCGAGGTTTGGCTGGGTTCAATGGCGAGGCAGCGTTCTTCACTTGGCTCTATTGTATCGTGAAGAACCTCGCCATCGATCTGCTGCGCAAGCCCTCACATCACAAAACGGAGCGCCTTGCCCCCCATGAGTTCGAAAGGGCACTGGAGGCCGCAGGCTACGGCAGCTTCGGCCCCCGCGATCCCTTCGAGCAGGTGTGCGACAATGAATTGGGCAATTTGCTCAGTCGCTGTTTGGCGGAGTTGCCCGCTTATCATCGCGGCGTGATCGTGATGCGCGAACTGCACGGCTACAGTTACGAAGAAATGGCCGAAGCGATGGGCGTCTCCAAAGGCACCATCATGAGCCGCTTGTTCCACGCGCGTCGTAAGCTGCAGCTAGTCCTTTTATCGCATCAACCGGAATTCGGCTAACGTCGTGTGCTCAGAGCGTTTCCAGGTACGCGACCAGGGCGTCAATGTCTTGGGGGGGAAGTGTGGAGGTGACGCCATGATGGTCGCCTCCGCCACAGTTGGGGTCGAAGCGATCGTGAAGCGTCTTGGCGCACCCGGTGTGCATCAACGGGGAACGGTAGCCGATGCCACGAAGGCCAGGCACTTGCAGCGGCATGCCATTGGGTGTTGTGCCTACATCGAAGCTCAAGTTGTTGGTGAACGAAGCGCCGGTGTGGCAGGTGCTGCAGCCCACTTGTGGCGACTGAAACAACTGCTGCCCGCGTACCGCTAGCGGGTCGTTGCTCGCGCGTCGCGGTGGCAGTGGCGTACGTGCAAATAGCCAGCGCTGTAATGCTGTCAGCCGTTCTGGGCTCTCGTCCACACCGCCCATGCGGCGGACGAACACTTCGCTCATCAAGGTGGCCAAGTCCGGAAGTAACCCATCCCAATGGAAGGGCGCCGTATTGGCGAGCCCGATATCGAGGGGTTGGGTGCGACGCAGGCCCAAGCCTTCGAAGTTCCACACCCGACCGTCGTCCCTACCTTCGGGATGGCACGACGCGCAGGCAATGTTGGCTCCGGTGCTGCGGTGAAACAGTTCGTGCCCAGTGTCCTCAACTGACGCACCTCCCAGTTCCAGCTCGGACCTCAGCCCACCGATCAAGTCGATGAACACCAGCTTAGCGGGTGAGCGGGTCAAGGCGAACAGCCGTGCGCTGTCATGCGGATCGAACGCTACCGCGATCACCGGCGCGGCGACGTTCACGGCTAGGGAATCCTGGTCACAACTGTCCCCAGTGCGCTCCTCGCTCACGCCGCTCGCAGGGGAAATGGGCGGCTCAGCAGAGGCAGCAGTCGCGGGGGTTATTGGCACTGCGCCGTCCGCGTTTGTGCTCTCTGGGGTTGCGGCAGAGCCGTCCGCGCCCGCGTCAATGGCAGCGGGTGCAGCCGGTGCGGTGGGCGAAGCGATGAGCGGCTGCGGCGGTATCACGGTCAATGGCTGTATCTCCAGCACCTGGACGCCCCCAGGAGAGGCAACGGGAATCGATGGCGAGGGCGACGCCACCGGCTGTCCCGTCTGTGCATCCACAAACGACCGTGGAGGCGTGTTCGGGTCAGCGGGCCCTGCGCTCGCGATAGCGATGTAGCGTCCGTTTGGAGAAACAGCGGCATCGACGGCCAACGGGACAGCGGGCGCTAGCTCCGCGTGGATCATTCCATTTTGATCAAAGGCAGTGACGCTGTTGCGTATGATTCCTCCGCAGGGGTTGTTCGCGCCTTGCGTGCCGGCCCAATCGACGTTGGTTTGGTCGCCCTGGGGCAGCGCTATGGTGCTTTCCTGACCTCGCTGGTGCAGCATGTGAATCGTGCCGTCCGGGCCTTTGAGCGTGCGCCAGGCCACTTCAGGTACGAAATTGCTGATGACGTTATTGTCGGGGGTTACGGCAGAACCGCGGAGTGGCGGGGGAACCAGGCGCTTCACAATCTGGCCAGCGCCATCCAACTCTAACAATTCCGCCGAACGCATACGACTCACCAACAAGTGACCGTTGCTCACAATCACGTCGCGTAGATCGGTTTCGAGAGAGAGCACGCGCGACGGCTCAGGTGTATCGCCGGTAAACGTCACCAGCTTGCCTTCCGCGCAGGCAACGTGGAGTTCGTCAGTGGTATCGTCGTACGCGAGCCCGCGTGGATTCAAGCAGACGGCGCGCCTTGCCAGCAATCCCTGTGCCGGGTCGATCGTGACGACTGCCCCTCCTCGACGCAGCGCAACGAATACTGTTTGACCGGGCCCCGCGGCGATACGGCCGGGCTCGTCGTCAGGATTGAGTGCGATCTCGCTTTTCTCGTGTGTTGCAGCATTGATTACGACGACTCGATCCCGATCCGAATCCGCAACAACCACGAACGCACCGTCGCTTGTCGTGCCCAGCGTGCCTCCACTGATTGCAGGGGGCGGTTTAGCGGCCTGTGCCGCTGGGCGCGTGTCGGTGGGTACCACCTGGCGCACTGCTCCGCCCCAAGCTCCCGCCGTTTCCGGTCCCCAGGGTGGCCAACCCTCCTCGCAGCATTGCCCTCCTGTTCCACCGCTGCTGCCGGTACCACCCATTGGGTTGGTTACAGCGCTGCCATTCGTTGCACCTCCGCTACCAGCGCTACCGGCGCTGCCGGCGCTGCCGGTGCTACCGGCGCTACCGGCGCTACCGACGCTACCGACGCCCAATTGGCTGCTGGTCAGAATGCCATTCGCCCCGTCGTCACTCAGCCGGCCTGTACACGCCGTTACAAGAAGCGTCAGCACACACGAACTGACCCCGTATCCGCTCACAAGACCATTCCAACGCCTGCCTCTGTTGTTCACTGCTTCCTCCGTCCTTAGGCAAAGTCACCTCCCGCCCTATGTCGGAGCATGCGCTCATGATTTGCGCGCGCGAGGATCGGGGTGCACATTTCATCCCAGTAATCAGCACATGGATGTGCAGATCTCTGATATGCCGGATCGGCACGCTGAACACCCAAAGCTCGCGCTGCAAGTGCGCGTCAACGCGTGAGCGTTGCGCACGGTGCACGACGCTACCAGCGACTCACGGGGCTAACGACGCGGTGGGGAAGATCAGAGTGAAGGTGGAGCCGTCGCCGGGGGTGCTGTTGACTTCGATGCGGGCTCGGTGTGCTTGTAGGATTTCGCGGACGATGGCCAAGCCTAGGCCCGTTCCGTGGTGAGTGGACTTGGTGGTGAAGAAGGGGTCGAAGATCTGCGGCAAGAGGCTGCTGGGGATGCCGCCACCGCTGTCTGTCATCCGTACAATGAGTTCCTTGCTACCAGAATTGTCTTCGCTGGAAATCGACAGCACGCCGCCCGTGGCCTGCATGGCCTGTGCCGCGTTGACGGCAAGGTTGATGAAGATCTGCATCAGGGCGCTTGGGGTGCCAAGCACGTAGGGGTGTTCAGCCGCGAGCGCGAGGTCGACCTTGACTTGGCGGGTGGACATTTCGTGATCACAGAAGATCAGCGCTTTGTGGATCACCTGATGCAGATCCACGGTTGCGGGCACTCCTAAGGTGGGTTTTGCGTAAGAGACCAAATCCCTGGCAAATTCCAAAATGCGCTCCGCGCTGCCGGAAATTCGCGTCAGCCGCTCAATATCGGCGGGGTCCCCGCCCGCGCGTTGCGCTTTCTGCTGCAAGTAATTGGAATAGGAAATGATCGCCGTCAGGGGAGTGGCCAATTCGTGAACCACGCCCGTGACGACTTGACCCAATGAGGCCAGTTTCTCAGCCTGCACCAGGCGTCGCTTCAAGTTGCTCACCACTTGCAGCGAACTGGGAGATAGTTCGAGCTTCTGGGCGTGGCGGATCAAGCGCGCGCACAGTGAGGCCGCGCGTTGCCCGAGCTCATTTTCAAAACCACCGGGCTCAAGCGACGATTCATTGGACGCCATGTGGAACGTGGCCCCGGTCAATGTTGGGCTGAGCGCGATCACCAACTCGTGGGCAAAGGTGGGAAACAGGCGCGCGGGATCCTGCTGCGGCGAATGGCTGCCTTCTGGTAGCGCAATTTGAGTGAGGCGCACCCCGGTATCCGGATCGATGACGCACAAACCTAGGGCGCAGCGCGGAACGAGCTGGGCCAAGTGTGTCAGGAGCTGTTGGCACAAGGATTCAACGCCGGCGTCGACCGAGGCCACTTGAGCCAGCGAGAGCAGCGACTCAAGCGCACTCGTCCAACGATCGCTCGCGGTGTGCGATTCGGGGGGATGCGCGGAAGCGGTTTGATTCATCGCGGCTTGTCCTCAGTTCGCTGATGGTCGTTATCACCACTGGCTCGATCCAGATCCAAGATCTGGCTGCCCCCGACGTAGGGCATGGTCTCGTACTTGGTAATTCGGCCGATCTTGCGCACGATCTGCGCCATGCGCTCGGATTCAGTAACAATCACGCTGGCCGCGCGGTGCAATGGCGACGACTCATCCAGGTGACGCAGCAGTAGCTCCGCGTAACCCATCACTGCAGTCAGCGGCTGGTTTAGCTCGTGGGCGGTCGCTCCGGCTAGCTCGGCAACCGCGACATTCTTTTCCTGCTCGCGGAGATTGGACTGAGCTTTGCCCAGTTCGGTTTCTAGTCTCAGAGCGTGGCGAATATCGGTAAAAATGCCGACCGATCCCACCGGCTTTTCTTTATCGTAAACGAGCGCTGCGGAAAGCTTCACGGGAATCAATTCGCCGGTAGCACTGAGCATATCGACGCGGAACTCTTCCAAGCGATCCACCCCGCCGTGTTCCGCGTTGCGAATGTGATGCATCACGCGACGGGCTACCCCATTGGGGTACAATTTCTCGACATTCATTTTGCCCACGACGTTGTCAGGGTCGTAGCCGAAGATGCGCGATGCGGCGCGATTGAACAACAGTACTTTGCCGGTGAGATCTGCGGAAACGATCGCGTCAACGGAGCTTTCGATCACGTGCTCCAAGAATTCTTTGGTGTGTCGCAGTTCATCTTCGGTACGGCGCTCCGCAGTCACGTCACGGAAGGTGCAA
>DATJEQ010000005.1:0-5004 GCA_035496495.1 Polyangiaceae bacterium | reverse complement strand
ACTAACTTTTCCAGTAACTCTTTGCTGAGTGAACGCACCTCGCCCACTTCACGCTCTACCGCTTGTGCCACCAAAGGCGAGCGACGATCACGCAGCGCCGTGGTGATGCGCTTGAGCAACACGCGCAGTGCCTGCTGCAACTGATCCATGTCACTGCGCATGAACAAGAAATCTCTCTTGATCTGCTCGATGGTGTAGTTGTCCGCCATCATCTCTTTGATCTGTAGAATTTGACGCACGACACTGACCGGGTACATCCCCTTGGAGCCCTGGTGCTTCCCTTTGCTGCCTACGCGAACGCTGCGGGGCAGGAGGCCCATCTGCACATATTTCCGCAACGTCGCCTCACCCAACTGAACGCCAAGGTTGTCGAACAAGGCAAGCAGGTCGGCGGAGGTCAGCCCGCCTGCGTTGTCTTTTTCGATCCTGGCCAGTGTCGTGTCGTCGATGATCTTCATGGGTGACCGTGCAAACTGCCCTAACGCTCGTGAATATAATCTATTGAATGGATACACAGAAACTCTTTCAACACTATTATTTGCCGAAGATCTCAACCCGCTCCATGGACGCTGGTTCGACTACCAGGTAGGACATATTCTGTCACAAATATTGTATTGTCCATGGAGCTGATTGAGTGTCCATGGCCCCCATCGTCTCGGGGCTTTACCGCGGCAGTTTTGGGGGCACTTGGCCGTGCAAGCGGGCGAGCGATTGGGCTAAGGTGAGCTCCTCGTGCCCGAGCTTGTTTACCGCGACATCAAGGCCAGCGGCGCCCGCTTGCGCGTCATGGAGGCGGGCGAAGGGCCTCCAGTGGTGTTGCTGCACAGTCTACTGTTCCAGCGCGAGACGTGGGCGGGGGTATTTGATGATTTGGCACAGCATTTTCGCGTGATCGCACCGGATCTTCCGGGCTTTGGCGAAAGCGAAAAACCGAACCCCGCGCGCTTTGCCTATAGCTTCTCGGCATTCAGTCACGCGCTGGCGGATCTCTACGCTGGGCTGCGTCTGGGGCCTTCGCATTTGATTGGCCATGGCCTGGGCGGTGCGATCGCGATCACACTGGCTGCACGACACCCGGAGCTTGTCTCGCGGTTAGTTGTGGTCGATCCCCTGTGTTACCGCCCGCCGCCCGATCCCCTGCGACGCTTGGCGCTATTGCCCGTGATTGGCGGCTTCGGTCTCAAACAACTGTGGGGCAGAGGCGCCTTCCGCAGCTATTTCCACCAGCGTATCTTCTCCGAACACCATGCCGTCCCCGAAGAGCGGATTGATCGCTACTACGACGCATTCAATCCCCCCGCCGCACGCGCCTGTGTCTTAGCCACACTGCGCGCCACGGCGGACACGCGTCCCATCATTGCAGATACTGCGCGCGTCAGCGCACCCAGCCTGGTAATCTGGGGTCGTGCGGATAAGTTGTATCCCTGCTCTTTCGGGCAACGCTTGGCGCGCGAAATGCGCAACACAGGCCTCGAATTGATGGCCAGCGGCCACGCCCCCCACGAAGAACAACCCAAAGCCTTTGTGGAAGTGGTGTCGCGCTTCTGTCGCGCCGAGCGCGCGGGGCGCTGACCCTCAGTGAGGCCAGGGATCGATCAAATCTGGATTTGAAAGCGGTGAAGCCTTGCGCTGCGCATTTTCAGGCTTCGAAGCAGTCGGTTTGGCGCTTGCCGGTTTGGACACTGCGCGCTGAGTTTGCGTGGGTGGGCGTTGCGCGGGATTGGGCGGCAGCGAACTCGCCGTAGGCAGCGTCCCGGGGGGCGCAGGAAACACGTGGATGGAATGGCTCGGCTGCGCGCTCGGCTCTATGGGGTGCGCTGCCGAACGATCAGGGTGACGGATTTCAATCACCGGGGCTGCGGGGCCGCGGGGGGGAACCCACTGCACCCACAAAGTCGTGCCCACCACTCCCATTCCCAGCGCCGCAAAGGCCGCCATGTATTTGCCGCGTTTGCGTGCATTGGACGCCTGCGACGTAGAAGCTTTGGGCGCACCGGAGCTGATCGCATCCAACGCGAGCCCGAGGTCCTTCATTGTTGGGTAGCGATCTGCGGCCTTCTTCTGCAAACAGCGGTGCACCACTGCGTCCAGGCCCAACGCGGATCCCTGGAGATCAAGCTGTTCACTCAAGTGTGCGGGCTCGGCATAGAGCTGTTTGGTCAAGACGCCCATGTAGCTGTCGGCCTCGAATGGCACGCGACCGGTCAGCATCTAGTACAGCACGATGCCCAGTGCATAGATGTCGGCGCGGTGGTCGACATCTTCCCCTGCGGCTTGCTCGGGGCTCATGTAGTGCGGAGTGCCGAAGGTTACCCCTTGACGAGTCAGCCGACTCTGCCCCACGACGTGAGCAAGACCAAAATCCAGTACTTTGACCTGGGTGGGCTCGCCTTCGCGCTGCAGCACATAGATGTTATCCGGCTTCAGATCGCGGTGAACAATGCCTGCCGCGTGAGCAGCCGCCAACGCGTCGCACACGCCCCGCGCAACGGCAATGGCTGTCGTTGGCGGCAGTTTAGCGCTCTTGAGCATGCTGGAGAGTGCATTGCCGCTCAAGAGCTCCATCACGAAGAATGGGCGTCCATCGTCCAGCTCACCAAAATCCGTTACTTGGATCACCTGCGGGCTGATCACCCTCGCCATCGCGCGCGCCTCGCGCGTGAAGCGTTGCGACAGTTCCGCATCGCGCGCGAGCTCGGGGCGCAACACCTTGATTGCGAATTGCTTGCTCAATGCCTCGTGCTGTACCCGGTACACGGTACCCATGCCCCCCTCACCCAGCAGCTCGATCACTTTGTAGCGCCCGCTGAGCACATGCCCGACCAGCGGGTCTGCGGCTTTTGCTTGCCCTACCAAGCGTTGCAGCTTGGTGCCGTCCAGCGGGCAGAACTGGGCGTCTTCATTCGCGAGAGTGAACTTGCATTCGGGGCAGACAAGCTGAACGGTGTAAACTAGCGGAATCGCAATCTGTGCCGATTCCTTTTCCGGCGGCGCCGGAGTGTCGAACTGGGGTGAAGTGATCTTTTCCACGGCCCCGCGTGTGACTCACACCGCCCGTAAAGAGCGCGCCCCACATCGCTCAGGCACCCATTGGCCGCGCGGTGGAATGCTGCTTTCGGGGTGTTTGTAGGCGAAGATCCCCACGGCACTCACCATAGCCGCCTGAGGTTTTCCGGGCAACCGCCGCTGTGCCCGAATTGCGCGCACTGTCGATTGTGGCTTTGGGCCAGCACCCGTACACTGCTCCAAGCCCATGCAGCCGGACATCCAAAGCCTTTCCCCCCTCGCGCGCCGGGCCGTTGACCCCGGCACGCCGCTGCAACTGCGGCTGATGGCAGCAAAAGGGGCGCTCCCCGGTGTGACCCCGGCAGAGATCATTCTGGTGCTCGCAGTGCTGTCGCAAAGCAGCGAAACGGATCTTGCGGGCACGGCAAAGCAAACGCTTTCGGTGCTGCCGTCTGCGCTGCTGACCGGTGCGCTCTCCAGCGACCTGCCCCCGGCGGCCATTGATGCGCTGGTGCCTTACTACGGCAAGGCACCCCAAGTCGTCACCCAACTCTTGCGAATGAGGACGCTCAGCGCAGAGACACTGGTCTCACTAGCTCAGCAAGCGAATGAACAGGTTGCCGAAATCATTGCCACCAACGAAACGCTGCTGCTGAAGAACCCAGAAGCGATCGAAAAGCTGTACATGAACAAGGCCACGCGCATGTCGACGGCTGACCGCCTGATCGATCTCGCGGTGCGTAACAAGATTGAATTGAGCATTCCCGCGTTTCATCTGGCCGCTGAAGCGTTGCTGGGTGAGGTCACTGCAGAGCCCACTGTGGCCAAGGGCTACGACGAGATTTTTGCGGAAACAGAGCGCCTTGCTCAAGAGGTGGAGGCGAGTCTGGGCGAAGACGGCGACACCCACGAGCGCAACGAAGAAGGAGAAGAAAAGGTGAAAGATGTCGCTGTGCCGCTGTACGCGCGCATCAGCCAAATGTCGATCACGCAAAAGATCCGTCGAGCTACGTTGGGCACCTCGGCCGAGCGCTTGTTACTCGTGCGTGACACCAATCGCTTGGTGGCCGTTGCCGCCGCGTCAAGTCCGATGCTCAACGAAAATGACGCAGCGCGCATCGCTTCAAGCCGCAATGTGATTGAAGACGTACTGCGCATCATCTGTCGCAACCCCGAATTCACGCGCAGCTATCAAGTGAAGCTCAATCTAGTGGTGAACCCGCGCACCCCGTTCACCTTCTCATCGCGCATGCTGCCCCTCTTGCGCGACAACGATCTGCGCTTGATCGGCAAGAGCAAGCAAGTGCCCGGCGCGATTGGCCTCGCGGCGCGCAATCACATGCTGCGCAAGCAAGGCAAGTAATCCCTTCGCCCGCAACAACGCGGGCCCCACTCAGTCTTCGCGCGCAGCGACCCGAGCCGCGCGCTCTTGTTGCTCGCGTGCGACTTTTTCTGGGTCGACCAGGAAGGTCGACATGTGCTCTTTCTGTTCGAAGCCTGCCTGATACTGCACCGCTTCGAATTTCTGCTTGAAGGGGCCAATGCGCACGCGGTGCCATAGGCCGCGGTCGGGCACATAGGCCGCCTGGCGGTAGCTCTTGTGTCCGCGTTTCTTCAACTCCGCTACAAAGGCGTCGGCCTCCGCTTGGTCACGGAAGCTCGCGACCTGGATTTGGTAGCCGCCTTCGCTGCCGCTCAGGGCTGAAGTGTCGACCAGTTCCGGGCGGGACTTCTCGACGGCCAACGTCGTTAATTCATCGCCGGGGGCGGTCGTCACGGTTGTCGCCTTGAGCAAGTTACCCGCGGGCAATGGCACGACTGGCAACCGATCTACGGCACTGGGAGGCAACGGTGCCGTCGGCGCATCGACCTTGAGCGGCACCAAATCGCCGCGGTCGTCCTTCACTGCCGCAAGCGCCGTCGTGGGTTGGGTCTGATCGCTCAGGCGCGTCGCGAATGTGGCTTGGCTCGGCGCAACGATTTCCTCCGCTTGAGGAG
>DATJEQ010000004.1:0-6536 GCA_035496495.1 Polyangiaceae bacterium | reverse complement strand
TTGACGGGGCTCCAGATGTGCACGATGTGGACGGTCTCCGTGGATTCGTCGATGCGGTAATACAGGTTACAACGGGTCTTGAGCATGGGAATGCTGCGCACGGTGTGACCGTCGATGAGCGCGCATGCCCTGCCCACTTTGGGAACGGTCTGAAGAAGCAAACGAGCTTCCTTCAGCTCTTCGCCGAAGACACGCTTGTTCTGACGTCCGTTGATCCGCCACCAAGCCCGAATCGTACGAGCGTCCGCGCGAGCTCGTGGAGAGAAACGAACCTTCATCAGTCGGCGAGGATCTCGGCGAGGACTTCGTCGGCGTCAATAGACTGGCCCGCCAGTACCTGGGCAAGTCCCTCCCGAATCCCCTCCATTGCCTCTGCCCTCTGCTCGTCGGTCATGCCATCATCAAGCGGCACCAGCTCAAGTTCAGCTCCCTCGGGTAAGTCGGTGGGTTCGTCGAGCTTGAGCCGGCCGTTTTCGACGCGAGCTTTGTGAGCCAACATGCAAGGCAGTATAGCACGGCCGCCGCTGTTTCGGGCCAGCGGTGAGGACGGAGGCAATTTCGCGAGGTTTGTGGGCTCCAGCGCGATGAACAGCGGCTTGGGACTGGCGCCACCACTGGCGACTAGGTGGCGAGGTGTGTTGAGCGCCACCAACGGCGCGAAGGGGCCTCCGCTCACTGCACCTTGAACGGGAAATTCGCGGTGCCCAGTTTGTGATGCTGATCATCGATGGCGTAGAAAAATAGGCGGTATTCACCGGGGGCGGGGGCCTTCAGCATCGCGTGAGCGCCTTGGGGTGTGAGGGCGTGTTCGACGCGGGGCGGGCGCGGTTCGAATGAGCCGCCTTTGCCCAACTGTGTGGGCTCTTGCAGGAGTTCCCAAATGAAGCGCAGCGAATTGCTTCCGTTATCAGTGAGCTGCGCTTGGGCTTCAACGGGCTGCCCAGAATTCAGGATCAGGCTGTCGATTGGTTTTTTGCCGTTGAGCAGCAGGCCAGACACCTGCGGCGCCAAAGCGGAAACCGGCTTACCCGACCACGCGCTGGCCAGAGCATCGACAGGGGGCATGGTTTCTCCGTGCAGGCCTATGTCCGGTCGATCTTCGACGAACACACCGTACCAGGTGGGCGTGCGCTCTTGTTTTTGGCCCCACAAGAATGCGTAAGAACCCAAACAGCGCTGCTGCCAGCTTTGCATCAATGCATAGCGCGATGCGTACATCCTCCCCTTCTCTGCGCTGCTTTGCTCAATGGGCCTGCCCCAAGTTGTTAGGGGGACTTCCCAATGTCCATCCGGTCCCCATTCGGTAATCACAAAGGGCCCGTGGTAGCCGCCTGCGTCGAGCTCGCGGGGCACATTTTCCAACCCGCCATAACTGTTCACCCCGAGTAGCGAAATGCTGGGCGCGTACTGCGCGATGTGGCGAATGACCGAGAGCGGCGCATGCGCCGTAACGGTGGCGATCGGGTGGTTCTTGTCGTGCTTTGCCACCAACTGCGCCAACTCTTCCACGAATTGCCACGCCTCGGGCACATCTGCGCCCAATTGGATCTCGTTGCCCAGCGCCCACACCAACAAATGCGGATTGTGCGCATAGCGCGCCAGCAAATCAGAAAGCTCCGCGCGCTTCTTCGCTTTATATTCCTGGCTCGCATAATCCTTCGGATCTTGCGAAAGCCACAGCCCGGCAAACACCGTCAAATCAAACTGCGCCGCGAACTCAAAAGCCACCTGCGCATCGTCGCTGTGCCAAGTGCGCACGGAATTGGCCCCCCATTGCGCCGCTTGCTGCACCCGCATGCGCCCCCCAATGCCACGAATGGCGTACGGCGAACCGTTGTACAGCAATGCAAACCGTTCACCCCGCCTGACCACCTCGACGTGGCTCGCCTGATCACGGCTCGATCCCATGCCTACCGGCATAGCCGATGCGACTCCCCCAAGTGAAGAGGCGACGGAAGGCGTGGCAGGTGAAGGGGTGTGAGCACTGCTCCCGGTGCCTTCAGCGCTCGCTGAACGATTGCAGCCTCCCAAGCCCAGCGCTCCAAGCAGCACCAGCGACCACGCGTCACGCATAGATCAAGCCTAACCGGAGCGCCCTTGAGTCGCAATTTACCCCTTTTTAGCTTGCCAGTGCAACTGGCCGCTCCCTCGGGTAGGGTTTCCACGCAACCGGGAGGTCACACCATGGATCCGATTGGGCAATTCAAAGAGAATCAGAAAGCAGCGTGGTCCACATTTTCTCTGCTGGAGCACATCACTGGCGCATGCGCCCCGCGATTGATCAAATTTGCAAACGTCACGACTGGATCCAAGGTGTTGGATGTGGGGTGCGGCACTGGAGTAGTGGCGCTCACCGCGGCGCGCTTGGGTGCTCAGGTGACCGGCGTGGATCTCACGCCCGAATTGATCGCCCACGCGAAGGAAAACGCGGCGCTCATGCGTGTCGAGGTTGATTTCCAACAGGCCGACGCCGAAGAAATTCCTCTGCCAGATGGTAAATTCGATTTCGTGCTCAGCCAATTCGGACACATGTTCGCGCCCCGCCCTGAGGCGGTAGTTAGGGAAATGCTGCGCGTGCTCAAGCCGGGTGGCGTTATTGCGTTTTCCACTTGGCCCCCTGAGCTTTATGTGGGTCACAGCTTCGCGATCATGGGCAAGTACTCGCCGCCGCCACCTCCTGGCGTATCGCCTCCCGCTCAGTGGGGCGATCCGCAGATTGTGCGAGAGCGACTCGGTGCAGCCGTCAAAGATCTAGCTTTCACCCGCGAGCGCATGAGTTTTCAGATCCTCAGCCCACAGCACCACCGCCAGTTCATGGAGAAGAATTTTGGACCAGCAACAAAGTTGTTGACCTCACTGGATGCGTCGGATCCAGCAAAAGGCGCGGCGCTGCGACGCGAAATGGAAGATCTCGCAAGCGTCTATTTTGAAGACAACGTGCTCAAGCAGGATTTCTTGATATCACGCGCTGTTAAGCTCTGATTGATGTGCATGCCCGTCGCCCGCTTGGTTGCGCTCGCCGCTTTGACCAGCGCCTGCGTTTCGAATCCGACGCCTTGCGCCGCGGCCGATGTTTGCGCTGACGGGCTCGAGTGCCTGGCCAATCGCTGCGTTCGCGCGGGCGGGCAGCCGGTGCCCGACAATGCCCAGCGCCAGCTGCTCCAACTCGAGCAAATCGGCGTGTGGTCGAACAATCACCCGAGCGCCAGCTTGCCGCCCGTCGTGACATTGGGTGACGCGATCGCAGAAAACCAACTCATTCTACGATTTGCGGCGCCTTCAACTGAGCTGCACATCCAGTCGGCTTTTCTTTTGCTCCACCCCGATTTGCAGGCACCCCCTGCGGGGCAACCGCTTCAGTTCACCGTGCGGCTGCTTTCTGCTCCCTGGGCGGGCAAAGGAGCGCCGCAGCACGCGGGGCGCATTGGGGCCGTTGGCACCGCACAACCCCACGCGCCCTTCTCACTGCGCATCGACGTCACCGAAGTCGCACGCCAGATGCAGCGCTGGCCCAAGCGCAATTATGGCGTGTTGATCACAGCAGAGGGCAACGCCACACCGGGTGCCAGCTACCAAACGGGCTCAATGGGTGGAACTCCACAGTTTGAGGTCTACGCTTTAGCCGCAGAGGCCACACGGTGAGCGCCCTCAACGCCCCCGCCAGTGCCGGCCTCTGCGTGCGCGATCTGTGCGTGAGCATTGCCACCTCTGCCGGCACAATTCGTGTTTTGGAAGACGTCAGTTTCGATGTTCCAGAGCAATCTGTTGTGGCGTTAGTCGGCGAGAGTGGGTCCGGCAAGAGCTTGACTGGCCTGTCCATTCTGCGCTTGCTCCCCTCTCCCTCAATCCGCATTGAGAAGGGGCAGATCTTGTGGCGCGGCAACGATCTACTGAGCGCTTCGGAACGCAGCTTAGAATCGCTGCGCGGCAATGAAATCTCCATGATCTTTCAGGAGCCCATGACGGCGCTCAACCCGGTGTACACCGTCGGGTCGCAAATCGCTGAAGTGCTGAAGATCCACAACAGGGCTCACGGTCGCGCGGCACGCAAGCGCGCCATTGAGCTGCTCGGCCTGGTGGGCATCCCTGAAGCCAAACTGCGGGCGGATTCTTACCCCCATGAGCTTTCCGGTGGCATGCGACAACGCGCCTTGATCGCCATGGCTCTGGCATGCGAACCCAAGCTCTTGATCGCGGACGAGCCCACCACGGCCTTGGATGTGACCATTCAAGCGCAGATCTTGGATTTGCTCGCCAAGCTGCAAGAGGAATTGAAGATGAGCACGCTGTTCATCACCCACGATCTTGCGATGGTCGCTCAGGTGGCATCCTCGGTGGTGGTGCTTTACGCCGGCCGCGTGGTGGAGCAGGCCCCAGTCGCGGATTTGTTTGCTTCGCCCATGCATCCTTACACGCGCGGCCTGTTGAACAGCATTCCCAGTCGCAAGCCTCAAGGCCAGCGACGCTTGCAGGCGATCCCGGGGTCGGTGTTCAAGGCGGGCGAAATTGTCACGGGGTGTCGTTTCGCCAATCGCTGCCCCACCTATTTGGCCGATCCACCCGCTCATCCCCTGTGCACGGCAGTGGAACCGGAATTGCTCGGTCCGTCGATCACGCGTCGGGCACGTTGTCATTATCCCAATGAGCCATCACCTTCGGATGCGTCACCATGACCCGCGTTGACAGCCGGCCTCCCCCGGCCACGCGTTCATCCCGACCGCCGCCGCTTGTCTTGGAACAACCCGCCTTGCCGCCGCTGGTCGAAGCGGTGAACCTCACCAAGGAATTCCGGGTGGAGCGGCGTCTGTTTGCGCGCAGCCGTTATCTGCACGCGGTGGAAGACGTGACGTTCAACATCTTGCCCGGGGAAACTGTCGGCCTGGTGGGTGAAAGCGGCTCGGGCAAGAGCACATTGGGGCGCTTGCTGCTGCGGCTGCTTGAGCCGAGTTTTGGTCAAGTGCGCTTTGACGGCACAGTCATCACGCAATTGACGGATCGCGAGCTGCGCCCATTGCGGCGCAAGATGCAGATGGTGTTTCAAGATCCGTATTCGTCCCTCAACCCGCGCATGACCGTGGAGCGCATTGTGGGCGAACCGTTGCGGGTGCACCATTTGGTGAACGGCGATCAGCAGATGCGGGAAAAGGTCAGCGGGCTGCTGCAGCGTGTGGGTCTTGCAGCAGAAAATATCGATCGCTTACCACACGAATTCAGTGGTGGGCAGCGCCAGCGGGTTGGCATCGCTCGCGCTTTGGCCGCAGCACCGTCGTTCATCGTGTGCGACGAGCCAACCAGCGCCCTCGACGTCTCGATCCAAGCGCAGATCATCAACCTGCTGCTCGACTTGCAGGAGCAAGCAAATCTCACCTATCTGTTCATTTCACACGATTTGGGCGTGGTGCAGGCGGTCAGCCATCGCGTGATGGTGATGTACTTGGGCCGCATCGTGGAGATCGCTCCCACGGCCGCGCTGTTCTCAGCAAGCCAGCACCCCTACACCCGTGCCTTGCTCAGCGCCGTACTGCAACCCGACCCCACTCGACGCCGCTTGCGCCTTGTGGTCGAGGGCGAGCCCCCAAGCCCCATTGACCCTCCGCCGGGTTGCGCTTTTCACCCGCGCTGCCCGCGCGCCCTTGCCGGGCGCTGCAACCAAGAAGTGCCCACACTGAGCGAAATTGTGCCGGGCAGTGGGCATTTCGTCGCCTGTTTCAATCCCCACGGCTGAAGCGCGATCCGTGCGATTTTGCGCTATGCTGTGCGCGTGATCACCCGCTCTCGGCAGGTTGCGCTGCTGTTGTTCAACGAAGTCGAATTGCTGGATTTCGCTGGCCTAGTGCAAGTGCTCACGCTCGCGGGACGACACTGGAATTGGCGACCCTTCAAGATCCACCCCGTTGCGCAACAAGCGGGAATGATCACAACCAGCAATCAACTGCGCATTGAGGCAACGGTTGCCTTGAGCGATTGCCCTGCCCCCGAGATCGTCATCCTGCCTGGTGGCTATGGCGCCACCGTTGCTGTAAAAAACGAAGCCACTGTGGCGTGGCTCAGTCAAGTCGTCGAAAAGGCGGAAGCAGTTGCATGTGTGGGGAACGGGGCGCTGCTGCTTTCTGCAACCGGGAAATACCCCAGCGAAGCAGTGAGTGTTCCTCCCAATGCCGCCGCCTCGCTCAAGGACCAGCACAGTGCACTAATTGGGACCACGACAGAGCGTCTTACCTTGGGGCAAAAGGTGATCTCCGCCCGCACTTCAGAAGGCAGCATGGATTTAGGCTTGGAGTTGGTGCAGCGCTTCTTGGGCGGTTCGCTCAAGAAGCGGGTGCAAGGCGATCTGATGCTGATCGGCCCCCAAGAGGCTCCGCTCGATCTGACGGGACTCACCGGCGACAACGACGGATCCCGCGAGAAGGCCAGTGACAGCGGCCAGTGATAGCGACCAGTGATAGCGACCAGTGACGAAGCCTGCTCAGTGACAGCTGGTCACACTGAACAACAAATCCCTGCCCACCGATCGCGCGAGCAGCAGTTGATCGCCG
>DATJEQ010000003.1:0-8343 GCA_035496495.1 Polyangiaceae bacterium | reverse complement strand
GCGAGCATCCGACAAGGTCGCAGCCAGCCGGTCGCAATCCACAAAATCCTGCAGTAAAGTAGGGCTATTGGACAGCCCGGTGAAGAGTTGGGACTGCACGAAATAAAACGAAAAACTCAGCTGCAAGTGATCGGCGGGCTCACGAGTGACCTGCACCAAATGAGTGCTGGGGAAGCCGACCTTACTCGCTGCCACTTCGCCCACCGTTGCGAGTTGAAACAGCGCCGTCGCAGAAGCGTCGCTGGGGAAGCTCAGACGCCCCGCGAAATTTTTTCCTGCAAGCCAGCGGGCCACGGCACTCTGCAGCGATCGCTGCGCGGCATCCAACAGGCCATGGGCTGCAAGCTCTGGGCGCAACGCCACGCCCAGTTGCTCGCTCCACCCGTCCTGGTCGCGCTGGTCGTCAAATGACAGCCGCGCGGGTTCATCCTTGAGCTGCGCACGCATCGCGTCGAGCACGAAGTCGATGTCGCTGGGGGCGTTGTCCCAGTCGCCAAGCAGTCGACCGATATCGGTATTGAAGTGCTGTTGCAATGCGACGTTGGAGATCACATTCAGCGTCAGATTCAGATCTTGCGACGCGTAGCGGGTGGGCAAATCTTCGGCGACGACGCGTACCGTGCGTTGCTCGTTGGCAAAAAGGCCAGAGATGTCCTCACAGCCGGCAATGGTTTGCCCCGAACGCAGGGTGACGGCGAGTGGGGTACCGATGGGTAAGTCATCAATTTTTACGGGTTGCCCCGGAGCGCTGTCGCCGCTCCACATCGCTGCTGCAGCTGATGCGGTGACCGCGTCACAGCGTGAGCCCGGCACCACGGACGCGGTCCATCCAGAGAGCGTGCGCATGCCGGAGTAAATCGGCCACACGCGTAGCGTGGCCTGCCCGAGGGGTGCCACGCGAATTTGGGTACGCGCGCTGTTTGAGCGACTCTTGGCCAGCACTTGAAAGGTGGCATCAGGGCCCGTTGCGGTCAGCCAGAACGAGCCCAATCCCTGCGAATCGGTATAGATCTGAAGATCACTGAGGTAAGCCTGCTCAGGGTTGCCCAGCAGGAACAGATTCACTCGGTCGACGCGAGGGGGGCTGACCCGCACGTCGAGCTTAACCCGTTGGCCAGGAAACAGTTGCAGCGCACTGGGTGAAAGGCGCAGGCCATCGGCAATGAGCGTCGTTCCAGCGTCAACCCGTGATTGCGTTGTGGACTCGTTTCCTTGTGAACAATGCAGCGAGCACAGGGCTGAAGCGCCGCACAGGGCGGCCCAAATTGAGCGGCACAGGTAACGAGAACCGGGGCTCATTGCGATCCGTCGCTGGGTGATCCGTTGGCTGGCCTTGCCCTAAGCCCCCGATTTCCCGGGCAGCCGGCGCTCTAGGTTAGGGTGATGGACGCGGGGCGCAAGCTTTTCCCGATACCACAGCGCAAATGCTATCTTCTCTCGCATGCATTCGGATTCACGGCTGCCAAGACTTCTGATCGTCGATGATGAACCCGCGCTGCGTGAGATGCTGGAAATCCTGTTTCGCCGCGGGGGGTATGAGCCAGTGATGGCGGCGGGCTATGGGGAAGCCTGCGCGCAGATCAGTCAGAGCCCTGAGCCCTTTCCCGTCGTGCTGACGGATCTTGCCATGCCCGATGGTTCGGGGGTCGACGTGTTGGGTGCGGCGAAGGCACGCTCGGCGGCGACGGAAGTCATTCTGTTGACCGCGCATTCCGCCTTGGAGAACGCCGTTGCCGCGATGAAGGCCGGCGCATTCACCTTCATTACCAAGCCGGCTGAGCCGGCGGAGCTCGCCGCGCAAGTTGAACGCGCCCTGGAGAAGCACTCGCTGCTGCGCGAGAACGCACGGCTGCGGGCTCAGATTCGCCACAGCGGCGAGGACGAATTGGTAGGGCGCAGCAGCAAGATGCGCGCCGTATTCGATTTGATCGATCGCGTGGCTGCCACGCGCACGACTGTGCTGATCACCGGGGAAAGCGGCACCGGCAAAGAGCGCATCGCGCGGGCCATTCACCAACGCTCCGATCGCGCCGACGAACCGTTCTTGGTCGTCAACTGCGGTGCGCTGCCCGAAGCGCTGATGGAAAGCGAGCTATTTGGGCACGAAAAGGGGGCTTTCACCGGGGCAAGCAGTCGTCAGCTCGGAATTTTTCGCGAGGCGGAGGGCGGCACCGTCATGCTGGATGAAGTCGGGGAACTCGCGCCTTTGTTACAAGTGAAGTTGCTGCGGGTGCTGCAAGAGCGCACCATTCGCGCAGTCGGCTCCGCGCAAGAGGTGCCAGTCAACGTGCGGGTGCTCGCCGCGACCAACCGCGATGTGGAAGCGGAGGTCACGTCCGGAAAATTTCGCCAAGACCTCTACTACCGCCTGAATGTGATCCGCGTGGAGTTGCCGGCCTTGCGCGAACGCCGCGAAGACATTGCAGCGCTGGTCGAACGCTTCATTCGTCGCTTCGCCGGCGAGATTCGAAAGGACGTGCAGGGGCTCACGCCCGATGCTTTGCGCTTGCTTGAGGGGTATTCCTTCCCAGGCAACGTGCGCGAGCTTGAGAACATGATCGAACGCGCGGTGGCACTGGTCGCCTCGCCAACGATCGGGCTTTCGGAATTGCCGGCAGCCGTGATGGGCATCTCGTCGGAAACAAGTTCGGATCTGTTGTCGCTCAAGGAAGAGGGCTGCGATTTGGATCAGATCCTGAACCAGGTGGAACTTCGCCTACTGCTGCAAGCCCTGGAGCGGACCGGGGGCGTTCGAACCAACGCGGCTAAGCTTCTGGGCATCACGCTGCGGTCCCTGCGCTATCGGCTACAAAAGCACACCTTGGATGCAGGGGACGCAGCTGTAGGAGAAGTGGGCGTTGGGGAAGACGACGCCAACCTGAGCTGATTGAGGCAACCTCAGCGGATTTGGCGCCAGGCATTAAATGGGATCCAATCGTAGAGAAACGTCGATTGGAAGTGGTCCGAATTGATGGGCCGTGCAACGCTAGTGGTTGTTGCAGTCGTGGTGGGGCATGAAACGAAGTCGCGCCAATAGTCGTGGGTTCACCCTGGTAGAGTTGATGGTCGTGGTCGTGATCGTCGGCATCCTCGCCGTGTTGGGTGTGGTGATGTTGGGCAGCCACCAAAAGCAAGCGCGCACTTACGAAACATTGGCCATGGTCCAGAGCATTCGCGCCGCGGAAGAGCGCTGGCGCTCTGAGAACCTGAGTTACCTCGATGTGTCCCACCATGGCTGGTTCCCCCACGATCCCGATGGCACCAGAAAGACCTTTCTCCAGGCCGGTTCGGCTCATGGGGACGCCAATAACTGGATTCTTTTAAATCCCACTTCCAATCCATTCGTTTACGCCGGATTCGTGGTCAATGCGGGCATGCCGGGAGACAACATCTCAAGCACCGTCACCTTGGCGCACACCGTCGTGGGGCTGCATTGGGACACGCCGCCCGACAACTGGTACGTGATTCAGGCGATCATGGATAACGACAACGATGGTGATGAAGCCTATTACTTGGCCTCTAGCTTCAACGGTGAGGTATACCGACAGAACGAGGGCGAGTGACGCTTGCCCGGTGTTGCACGGTGTTCCACAGTGGTGCAGTCGTGCGCCGTTTATGCGGTATTTCTGCTGCCTAGGGTGACCTCTGCTCACATTTGGAAACGGCGCTCCCACATTGGTGACGGTCAGAAATTGTCCGCGCAAGGTCCCAACGGGTGACAATTTTTGGCCGCAAGGCTTGGGATGCGAGCGGCATTTATCTGCTTAGCAGCCAGAAATACGGAGGATCCGATGATTTACCGCACGGTGGCACGCTTTTGGCACAGGGGTCAGAACACGCGACAAAGCGAGATGTCATGCACGCACCCACTTCGACCCCCGTTTCGGCTCCTGGCTTCCAGGACGGTTTCCGGGTTCACGCTGATCGAAATGATGGTGGTGGTCGTGTTGGTGGGGGTGTTGGCCACTTTGGCGACCTACGGAGTGCTGCGTTACGTGCGCACCTCCAAGGCGAGCGAGGCGTACGCCATGATCATTGACATCAAGGGCGCCGAAGAGGCCGTGCGCGACGAGACATTCAAGTACATTGGGTTGTCCAATTTCGATGGCGATGACAGCTGGCACCCGATCAATCCCGAGCATCCGACCGGGCCCGGCAATTTCAAGATGAGCTGGTCGGTGCATACCGGCAGAGCGGCGGGGTACTTTCAGCGCCTGGGCGTGATTTCTAACGGGCCCGTCTACTTTCAGTACAGCGTGGTGCAGGGCAATGCCGGGGACCCGTACCCTCAGCTGCCGTGTGCGAACCAGCTGAACTTGACTGGCAACGCGAGCGCACCGTTTTACATCGCGGCCGCACGCGGAGATCTCAACGGCGATGGCGCTTATTCGTACGTTATCGGTCACAGTCTGGGTTCTGATTTGTATTCGGAAAGGGAGGGTGAGTGAGGCGTGATGTCCCCGCCCCGGGGCTTGGACAAGTTCGCGCATTCACCCTAGTAGAGCTGATGATCGTTGTTGCAATCGTTGGAGTGTTAGCTGCGCTGGCCATCTATGGCGTGCGCAAGTACGTGCTCAACGCTAAGACAACCGAGGCGCGCAACACCCTCGGTCAGATCGTCAAGGATGCATCCACCGCGTACTCGCGTGACGGCATGAACCCCTCCATCTTGCCGCTGGGGAGCACCACCGGCGTGGTGAATATTCTGTGCGTGAGTTCAAGCCCCATTCCGTCCTCTGTGACCATGGTCAAGGGTCAGAAGTACCTGTCAAAGCCGGCCGAGTGGGATGACTCCGGTTGGCGCTGCCTGCGCTTCAGCATGCAGGATCCGCAGTACTTTCAATACCAGTACACGTCGACCGGTACCCGCGATTCAGCCGGTGATCAGTTCATCGCCAGCGCGCGCGGCGATCTGGATGGGGACGGCAACACCTCCAAGTTCCAGCTGATTGGGCAATTGAATGCGTATTCAGGTGGGCTCACCCCAACGATCGCGCCCAACTTCAAGGAAAGCTTGCCGGACGAATAAGCACTGGGTCATTAAGCAGTAGGCCGTTAAGCACTGGGCCGTTAAGCACTGGGCCCAAAGATTCAAAAATAAGTACAAAGCACATCACAAAAAACACCAAGAACGAAAACAATAAGGCATCACAACAAGGAAAGAAGGAAACACTATGCGCAAATTAATTGGCAAGAAGCGTGGTTTCACGCTGGTTGAATTGATGATCGTGGTCGCAATCGTCGGCGTGTTGGCGGCCCTCGCCATCTACGGCGTGCGCAAGTACGTGCTCAACGCAAAGACGGCAGAAGCCCGCAACACGCTGGGTCAGATCGGTAAGGACGCAACCACCGCGTTCGCGCGCGAATCAATGGCCGGCTCCGTGTTGGGTCTGGGTTCAGCTGCGGCCAAGTCGAACAACCTGTGCAAGACGTCAAAGTCCGTGCCGTCGGCCATTACCTCGGTCAAGGGTCAGAAGTACCAATCTTCTCCCGCCGACTGGAACAGTTCGGCCGACAGCGGTTGGTCCTGCCTGCGCTTCAGCATGCAAGATCCGCAGTACTACCAGTACACGTACACGCAGACCGGCGCTACCGACACGGGTGCCTTCGACATCACCGCCCAGGGTAACTTGGACGGCGACAGCACGACCTCGAAGTTCACCTACTCCGGCGACGTGAAGACCGACACGAACAGCAAGGACGTCGTGGTGGTCATGGCTCCGAACATCAAGGAGTCGTCACCCGACGAATAAGCGGACCTAACGGTTCAGCTAGGAGGAGCGTCGCCTTGGGTCTTCCAGGGCGACGCTTCTTGTTTTGCAGTTCTTTCAAGTCAGTCAAAGCCCCACGACGCCGGCCGATCCGGCTGAGTCAAGACATCCAATCGGTGGCTTTCTGAGTAAACTCGAGTTAAGATTAGAAGAATTGGGCAACGCAGCGCAGCCCGCATGTGCTCCAAGCCGGCTCTGGGAAGGACGTTGATCATGGCGAGACTTGTTGCAAACCGACGTGGATTCACTCTCGTGGAGTTGATGATGGTGGTGGCCATTGTTGCCATCTTGGCCGCCATGGCAATCATCGGCGTGCGCAAGTACGTCAGCCACGCCAAGACGGCGGAGGTGACCAATGCTCTCGGCCAGATCACGAAAGATGTGACCAGTGCCTACGTGCGTGATCAAATGGCGGGAAGCGTGCTCGCTCTTCACGGCAGCGCGCAGAAATCAAACCAGCTTTGCGAATCCGGGCCCGCTGTTCCCTCGTCACCAACTGCGATTGCCGGCCGCAAGTATCAGTCGCGCCCTGTGGAGTGGAGTAATGGTTGGCAGTGCTTGCGCTTTGCAATTCAGGATCCGCAGTATTACCGATACGAGTACGTGGTCACCGGCACCGGCGCTGACGCGAACGATACCTTCCAGGTGAAGGGCACCGGCGATTTGGATGGAGACGGGATCACGTCGCGATTCATCTTCCATGGTGCTCTCGTGCAAGACGGGAGCGATATAGCCCTGGTGACCGGTCCGAATATTTCGGAAACCAACCCTGAGGAATAACACCAAATCCTGGGCAATGAATTAGGGCCGAGTTGCAGCTCCAGATTGCGTTGGCAGTTGGGTGCAAGCCCGATATGCTACGCCCGTGCGTCAGCTGAGTGCGGTCGAGTTTGTCGTTGCGTTTTCAGTGGCGGCGAGTGTCGTTGCAGTTGCCATTCCCGTGTTCGCGCGGAATCTTCGTGCGTCGCGCTTTGCTGAGCCAATGGAGGGGCTGGCGCAGATTGCGGCCCAGGCGGCGGTGTTGGGGGTCGCCAGAGCTGCTGAGGGGGCTTACCCCGCGAGCGTGGGCTTAACGCCCAGCGAGGTTCCGCACGGTCGCCCGCAAATCGATCCGCCGGGCACCTGGGATCAGGAAACTTGGCGTCAATTGGGGTTTGAGCAACTGGGCCCTCACTATTTCAGCTTTGCGTTCGAGAGCCGTATTCGCGGTGGAGGCGTTCAGTTCACAGCCCTTGCTCATGGTGATCTGGACGGCGACGGAGCCCAGAGCACCTTCTCAATCAGTGGCGAAGCGCAGAGCGGAGCGCAGTCGCATTTGGATCCGCTGTACATGAACCGCGAGGTGGAATAGCGGCCCATGGCACCGGTTACCCCTAACAAACGGTTTCCATTGTCGACCAGTTTGCTGGTTGGACTGATTGCGCTGTGCTGCACTGCGATTGGTGCACTGCGCCCTTCACTAGCGGATCGCTTCCACAAGCTCAGAGTGACCAGTGACGTCTATGCGCTGCCTTCGCCAGAGCAAACCGTCGCGATTAGCCTCGGGTATCGGGCCGCATTGGCGGATTTGATTTGGGGCAATTTGTTGGTTTCTTTTGGCCTGCATTTTCAAGAGAAGCGGCGTTTTGAATTCATAGGTAACTACCTGGACACAATCAACGCGCTGGATCCGCGCTACGAGATTCCCTATCGATTTGCGGACACATTGCTCACGATGCGACCCCAGCCTGCTACGTTGGAGGACTACCAGAAAGCGCGCGAGGTCTTCCAGCGTGGCATGAACGAGTTACCCTATTCGGCGGAGCTGTGGTCAACTGCTGGGCAGTTCTTGGCCTATCTGGCTCCTCCCCAGCTGCCGACGGAGGCAATGAAGGCGGAGTGGCGTCTAGCAGGAGCTCAGGCAATGTCGCACGCGTGCGAGCTGAGCGACGCCAGCTCGAACATTCCGTATCATTGCATTGCTGCGGCGGGCATTCTCAATCGCGCCGGGAATCGCGAGGCCGTCATTCAAATGCTGAGTCGTACGCTTGCGGTGAATGACAATGAAGAAATCCGGCGGATGGCGTTGAGCTTTTTGGGCAAAGCCATCAACGATCGCGAGCGCGAGAAGCATCAGCGGCGGCTTGCGGCATTCCAAGACGCGGTATCCGGGGGGCCAATTTCTTTCCTCCGTAAAGATACAGCGCTTGTCGCGGGGCCCGAGATCCACACAGCGCGTTGCAGTGGGCTCGGTGCCTCGCACGACAAGGCGTGCGTCACCACCTGGCAAGCTTGGGCTGCCCAGGTGTTGCCTTCCGTCACAGACGAAGGCTGAGCGCGGTGCAGATAGGCGAGCAGCCTGAATCAGTTCCGGAGCCCACCCTAGAAGCGCACCGCAACCGTCTTGCTGCTGCCGTCTGACACCGAAACGGTGGAGGACTTTTTCTCGCCTTCCAATACGAAAACAACGGTGTGCGAACCGGGGCTCACTGAGACACCGATCTTGGGCGTCTGCCCAATGGGCCGCCCATCGAGCAGCACATTGGAACGAGGAATGGAGTTGATGTTCAACGTAGCGCTGCCGGTTTGCGCG
>DATJEQ010000002.1:0-3726 GCA_035496495.1 Polyangiaceae bacterium | reverse complement strand
TTCGCGTGGCCATCGAAGCTCGGGAGTAAATCTTTTCCCGCGATGAATCGCAGAATATTCTGAGCCAGCCCCTCGCCCTGGAAGTGCGCGACCGAGCCGGCCTTGGAGCTCGGAAGATCGGTCGCGTCGCCTAGCGCGAATACGCCTTCTAGGCCCTTTGCAGCGAGCGTGTGCAGATCGGTTGGCATGAACTGCAACTCATTACCCAGCCCGCTACTGCCAATGAATTCAGCGCCGGAATGGGTCGGCACCGTAACCAACAGGTCGTAAGGGATCTCACGCCCGTCGTAAGAGCGCACAACGCGCGCCGTAGCGTCGACCTCACCGGCCGCGAACTCGCTCTCAACGCGGATTCCTTTCTCCGCGAGCAGATAGCCCAGTTTGCGAGAAGCAACTGGTTTGGTGAACGCGCCGTCAAGTGGCGTGGCGTACACGATTTCGACCTTGTCGCGCATGTTGCGGCCTTTGAAAAACGCGTCGGCCAGGAACGCGAACTCGAGCGGCGCCACTGGGCACTTGATGGGCATCTCGACGATGTTGACGACCAGGCGACCGCCCTTGAAGGAATCCAGCGCCGAGCGCAGCGCTTGCGCACCCTCAAGGGAATAGAAATCGAAGATGGTTCGCTGCCAGCCAATCGGGTCGAGCAACCCTTCGGTCAAGTCCGGTCGTATACGCGAGCCAGATGCGATCACTAGAACGTCATAAACGATGCTTCGTCCGTCACTCAGGTTCACATTGCGTTTCGCGACGTCAATGGTCGATACGCCCACAACGATCCATTCGACGCCGCGTGACAGTGTTGAGCGCCGCGGTCGCAACATGCGATCTTCATCACGGGCCCCGAACGGTAGAAACAGCAGGCCCGGTTGATAAAGGTGCTGCTCGTCCGGGTCGACGACTACCGTGCGCCAGTCACGAGGCAACCGTCGCGCCAAGCGATTCGCCAAGAGAGTGCCGGCAGTGCCAGCACCTAGAATGAGAACCGTCTTCACCGCAGCGAGCAGACTGCAAGCTTTGCGCCAGAACCCGATCCGGCACTTGCCGCTTGCTCAAGGCGCCAATACTTCAGTCGCCAAGTCCCAGGTGGCGTAAGCCTTGCGCCCGAGCGACGTAGCTCGGCAAATCTTGCGCGCCCTCACCTGCTTCTCGCAGGCTTTCCAGCCGCGGGAACCGGTTAGTCAATTGTGAATCCTTTTATCACAGCGCTGGCTCTAACCCACCGAGGTGTTGATTATGGACATCCAGGTATCGTTTCCCGGTGGAAAGCGCGTGAACGCCCAGGTCGGTAACTTTGTAATCGAAACCGACCAACCGCCCGAATTCGGCGGCAATGGGGCCGCTCCCGCTCCTTACGATCTCTTCCTGGCGTCGATTGGGACCTGCGCCGGCATCTACGTGCTGGGCTTCTGCCAAGCACGCGGTATTCCAACCGAAGGTCTGCGGTTGCTGCAGCACAACGAGCTAGATCCAACGAGCAAGCTGCTGCGCACCGTTCGACTCGAACTGAGCCTTCCACCTGGATTTCCCGAGAAGTACAGGGCCGCGATCGTTAAAGCGGCGGAGGGATGCAAGGTCAAGAAGACCCTCGCGAGCGCGCCTTCGTTCGAGGTGGTTGTGACCAATCTCAATGATCCGTTGAGCAGCCCACATCTGGAGGAGTGCTCTGCATGTGCCAGCGCGTAAAATGTTCGAAATGTCAGAAGCCGACCTTCGCAGGGTGCGGGCGGCACATTGAGCAGGTTTTGGGCGACGTGCCGCAAGCGCAGCGATGTCATTGTCACGAGCAACCTGAAGCCCCAAAACGAGACGACACCGCCAAACAGGCTCAGCCGCAACGACGCTGGCGCTTTTGGTAACGCTCGGAGTTTCTGTCCCGGCCATGGATGGCTGCTCGCGCCTGCAGACGCAGCGTCTGTGCTACAAGCTGACGGATGACAGACGCGGATGAGCCCCTGCTAGCGGCGATCCGAGCGGGAGACGATCAAGCCCTCTCGACTCTGCTCTCAAAGCACGCAAGCTCCATCTACCGGTTCGGTCTCAAGATGTGCGGTGATCCGGAAGATGCCCGAGACGTGATGCAAGAAACGCTGCTGGCGGCGGCAAAAGGGGTGCGCGAATTTCGCGGGGCCTCGTCGTTCTTGACCTGGCTGTACACCGTTGCGCGCAGCTTCTGCATCAAGAAGCGTCGAGCATCGAAATTCGCTCCCGCACAAACCATTTCATTGAATGCGCAGGATGTGGATCCGAATATCCCGGCGCCCGGTGCCGGCGCTGATGAAGCGGCGTCGACGCGTGAACTGCAATTAGCACTCGACCGAGCCTTCGCCTCCCTCGACCCCGCGCAGCGCGAAGTGCTCATTCTGCGTGACGTGGAGGGGCTCACTGCACCGGAGGTCGCGGAGGTACTTGGCCTGAGTGTGGAGGCGGTGAAAAGCCGCCTTCACCGCGGGCGCGCCCAACTCCGCACGCTCTTACAGCCGGTTTTCTCGCTTGATCAACGGAGCGAGGACACACCCGCCAGCGCCGGTTGTCCAGACGTGGTCACGCTTTTTTCTCAGCGCACCGAGGGCGACATCTCTCCCTCGCTGTGCGAAGCCATGGAGCGTCACGTTGCAAGCTGCAAACGCTGCACCGCTGCTTGCGAGTCCCTCAAGCACACTTTGGAGCTCTGTCGTGCGGACACCAGCGGCAGCGTGCCCCCCGAAATTCAAACACTTGTACGACAGGCCGTGCGCCAGGTGCGAAGAGAGACGCCTTAGGCGGGGAATTAGACTGGGTCGCGCCGTCTAACCGTTCGCAATGACGGAACCGCCTGCCCCGTCGTTGAGCGGCGCTGCTGCCTTGCGTTCGCGGTATTGCCAGATCCCCAGCGCGATCATTGCCAAGGCCAACAACTGATAGCCACTGATCGACCCCCACCAACGTGGCGTATCGCGCAGCGATTCGTGCCAGAAGCGGAAAGCACCGTAGCTGATCAGGTACATGTGGAACATTTGGCCCGAAAGGCTTCGCGTGCGCCGACCCCAGATCCAGGCCCACAGCAGAAACAGCAGATTAAACGCCGTCTCGATGGGCACGGCTGGCCAGCGTGCAACGCCCGCGCCATCGGTCAAGGTGAACCAGTGTTCGCGCATCGGGACACCCAGGCAGCAGCCCGCATTGAGACAGCCCACTCGCCCAATGATCATCGACACGGGAACGATCAGCGCGAAGGCGTCGCCAGTGGGTACGTGAAACCCGATGCGCCTGCGTGTCCAACGCACGGCGAAGTAACCC
Organism: Polyangiaceae bacterium; assembly: GCA_035496495.1. Classification (GTDB taxonomy): domain Bacteria; phylum Myxococcota_A; class Polyangia; order Polyangiales; family Polyangiaceae; genus SZUA-265. The sequence continues at coordinate 447 of DATJEQ010000002.1, read as the reverse complement.
CCGATCAGTGCGCCTGTCACAGTCTTCCCTGCGATCACGGCTTGCGCCGCCTGTGAACCGGTCATTTGCACTAACGTAGGCCATTCGGCGAAAATGAACCCCAATTTGGCGCCAAGCGCCATTCCGAGAAGCGCACCGAGAAGCACCGTCATCGGAGGCGGTGGTTTCCGCTGTGCATTGGCCTGATCGCGCCAGCGATCCCACGCCCAGGCGCTGAACAGGACTCCGATGATGGCGCACAGTGAGTAGGCGATCACGCGATACTCAGTGAAGATCGAGCTTCAACAACGCGGCACAACCCGCCACCCAGAACACACCGTTGAGCAAGAGCATGGCGAAAAAGAAAACGCTGCGACTGAGGTTCGCGGGCCAGCGTGGTCGCAACCTGTTTACGAGCACCAACAACCAGACAACCGCGAAAACGGGCATGAGCACGAAGTAGATCAC
>DATJEQ010000001.1:0-6508 GCA_035496495.1 Polyangiaceae bacterium | reverse complement strand
TCTTCATGGCAACAGCCCTGTTCACCTGCATTGGGCTGAATTGCCGACCCGGGGAATTTGTCTTGGGGAATCTGGCTCGCTCTCTTTGCGTTGTAATAATACATCGCTACTTCAAGCATACGGCCGCCGCTAAATCATGGGCGCGCCCCACAGCGGAGCGGAAGGGAACGCCAAAGCAACATCAACTCCGGAGTGCTTCACGTACGCAAGGTGGGTTTCAGAATTTTCGTGCGACAGTTTGATGTCCAGGTGCCCGTTGCCGACCGAGATCCCATGCAGAGTGAGTTCGGGAAGCCAATCTGGCAACCAGGGCGAAAGAGTGCAGCGTGAGTTTGCTGCGTCGGGGACCAACCCGAGCAAACTCTGTACGGCAATAATTGGCGCGGCCGCGGCCCAGGCTTGCGGCACGTTGGCCTGTTCGTAAGGTACCGGCGCACCGTCGTTGCTTGAAAAACCACAGAACAACTCGGGCAAGCGCTGCTGTTCAAAGTGCCCCGCCGCCTCCAGGATGCCCTTCCACACGTTTGCCGCCTGTTCGCGCAAACCATAGCGCATCAACCCCACAGCAAATACGGCGTTGTCGTGGGGCCACACAGAACCCAGTTGATAGGAAAGGGGATTGTATCTGCAGTGGTTGCTGGAAAGCGTGCGTACGCCAAAGCCAGAGAACATGTCATCTTGCAGCAAACGATCCGCGACGGCTTGTGCGCGCTTGGGCGAAGGCAGCCCACACCAAAGCAAGTGACCCGCGTTGGAAGCGATCGATTTCACGGGGCGTTTGTCGCCATCCAAAGCCAGCGCGTAGCATTGAGCGTCTTCCATCCAGAAGCGCTCCTCGACCAAGCGCTGCAGCGCGCGGGCTCCGTGCAGGCACACCTCGGCTTCGGCATGCTCTCCCGCGATCTGTAGCAATTCGGCCATCGCGCACTGAGCGGCATACAAATATCCCTGCAGTTCGACCGTCGCGATCGGCGGCTCGGCCAGCGTGCCGTCCTGGTGAACGATGGCGTCGTGTGCATCCTTCCAACTCTGATTGCGATAGCCCTTCGTGCTGTGGCTTTGGTACTCGAGCAGGCCATCTCCATCCATGTCGCCGACTTCCAGGCACCAGCGCAACGCCGCTTTGGCAGCGGGTAGGTAGCGCACCAACAGTGAGCGATCCCCAGTCCAGCGAAAGCCGTTCCACAGTGCGAGCACGAACAGCGCCGGTGCGTCGTGAGTGCCGTAATACGGCGTGTGGGGAACCTTGTGAAAATGGGCGAGTTCGCCTTGACGCAGCTCATGCGCAATCTTGCCGGGCTGGGCATCGCGAAATGGGTCGTTGATCATGGCTTGAGTCGCCGTGAGCTCGGCCAGGGCGCCGTCGATATGCCAGCGGCCCAGCAACCCTGCGAGCAATGACGTCATCAAGGTGTCGCGTCCAAATAATGCCAAGAACCAGGGGGCCCCGGCGGCAACGAACGGCTTACCTGTCGAGCCGTGCAACGAAAGCCGTTCCAAATCCGAAGATCCCCTTTCGAAAGGCTGAGCCAAGAGCGGCAGTGAAGTGATCTCCAGCGCGCTGTGGCTGGATTTTGTGCTCTGTAGTTCCAAAGTTTCGTGGTGTCCCTGTGCGCCCTGAACCTGCGGCACGGCTTCAACGCGCAGCTCCCAAGGCTCCCGCGGGTGCAGTTCAATGTCGAACACGACTTGCGAGCCCACGAACACCGGCGCTCTTCCGCTGGCTTCGAACGACACGTGCAAGCCCCTACGAAAATCCTTGTGCTCGTAGATGAAGCTCAATGAACGATCGCCGAATAACCGCTGAATGTTGAGGCGAGCGGGCAGCGATCGATCGCGAACCTGAAACAAATCCATGAAATCGGCGTCGAGCTGGAGCGAGAGCCGAACCGAAACGTTGCGAGCTGCAAACGAAGTAACGACCAGGCGATCGCGCATAAAGCCGCGAACTTCTCGTTGCAGGCGACAATGCACCTGCCCTTGCTCTAGGTCGTGCCCGGGAATTTGTAGCGGCGGATTCTGCATGTCCCATTGAGCAACCGATGGATCCGAACGCGAGCGGGAGAGACAGCGCCACGCGTGGCCACCGATAGTGAATCGGTAAGTTGACAACACGCGTGTGTCGCCGGCAAACAGGCCGTGCAGTTCATCGGCGTGAATCTCACTGTCCAACCCGCACGCCAAGCCGACGCCCCCGCCGAACAGAATTTCGAGCGGATGTGCGATCACCGCGGCACGTAGAGCACGGCCATCAATGCTCCCCAAATGATGTGAATCCCAATGCTGGTGAGGGCAAAAGCCGGTCCTCCGGTTTTGCGCCCCAGCAATCCGAGGCCCGACATGGGAGCGACCAGAGCGCCAGCCAAGGTCACGGCTAGAAACGCACCGAATGCGATGCCCTCCAACCAGCGCGGCCAATCGAGATTGGGCTCGATCAAACTGGCCCAGCACAAAACCAAAAGCACGCTGTTCACCAGGTGCGAAGCCAATCCGAAAAACCACGCGCTGGGGCGATCGGAAACCATGTAGCGGCGTCCAAAGTCAGCAATATCGACGGCGGCGAACCCGGGCACCCTGCCTGCCCACAAGCCCGCAATGGCCATCACGTAACCTGATACCAATCCAGCGATCACGACGCCCGCGAGATCTACCTGGCGCCAACTCAAAGCAATGAACACGGGCTGGTCCATTATTGCTGCCAATCTGGGGTTGCTCGGCAATTGGATGCGTCTAAACGAACCACGACAATTTCTGAACGATCGCGATCAACAGCGTGATCAGCACGACACCCAAGAGCGCCGTCGCAAGATGCACACGCAGCCAAACCAGCGTGTTGACGGCTCGCGCTTCATTGTCGAATAGACCGTGCGCCCCCCGATCACCGGGCAAGGGAGCGTACAAATTGTCACCGCGGGAGGGAGCAATGTCGGTTGTAGTCTGTGCGGCCCAGGCCATCTTCCCTAAGTAACGATCCAGCACTCCAGGAATCACCCACTGGCCAACAATGGCTTTGAGCGTTGTCCACCCAATCCACATCTCTCGCCGCGGATGGCGAAGCGCGTAAAGAGCGGCGTCGGCAATGACTTCGGGCTGATATGTGGGAGGCACAGGCCGGGCGTGAGCGGGCAGCTTGTTCTTCACGACTTGGAATTGCGGGGTGTTCACAGCGGGCAGTTGCAACATCGTCACTTTGATGGCGCTGCCCTCGTGTGCCAGCTCGCAGCGCAGCGAATCAGTAAAGCCGCGGATTGCTGCCTTCGATGCGCAATACGCGGCCTGCAATGGAATTGAGCGATACACAAGCGCTGACCCGATCTGCACGATCGTTCCGCGGCCGCGCGTGCGCATGTGCTCGAGTGCCGCCAGTGTGCCGTGCACGGTACCTAGGTAATTGACCTCGGTGACGCGGCGGTACTCTTTGGGCGTGATCGACGCGATCGGCGCAAACACTGAGACCATGGCGTTGTTGATCCAAGCATCGATGCCACCCCAAGTTTCAACGATCTTTTGCGCGGCGGCGTGCACGGCAAGTGAATCCGACACATCCAGCGGTAGCACCAGACTTGAACCGCCGGCTCGTTCCACTTCTCGCGCTGCCGCGCGCAAGCCGTCGAGCCCGCGCGCGATCAGGGCCACTTTCGCGTGCTGGGCACCCGCAGCCCTGGCAATCGCTCGACCCACGCCACTTGAGGCACCCGTGATGACGATCACTTTGTCATGAAGCTGATGTGCAATCATTCGTTGATCCTGGCTAAGCGCTACATCCGTGGCGAAATGCCACAACGTCGACGACGGGATGGGTCACGGCGATTGCGCATGCAAATGCGATGCGAGCTGCGCCTGGTCAGCGGTTCAGCACCGGATTGCGCGTGAAAACAGAGCGCAGAAGCGGTGGCGGCCCGCGGGATTATCCCAGCTTGCGCAATGCGCGGCGCACGGATTCGTCGGATGCGATTTCGCCCAGATCAGTGAGCGGGAACCAGCGCCCCGCGGTCACCTCGCTGCTCGCGGTAAAATCCACCGTCTTTGCCACGAACAGAAATCGCACATCGAAATGCTGGTGTGCCGCTTCGCTCTTCCACTGGGGGATCGGGTGCACGTCGATATCGAAGATCCCTTCATGCCCCAATGAGACTTCCGCCAAGTTCACTTCTTCGCGCACTTCTCGCTCAGCGGTAGCGAGCACGCTGTCATCCTCGGGTTCTAAGTGGCCTCCGGGCTGCAGCCAACGTGCAAGCTTTTGGTGATGGATCAAGAGCACCGCTTTGCGATCCGGCGACAGAATGAACGCGCTTGCGGTGAAATGCCCCGGTGTGAAGTGCTCGCGTGAAAAGGGATCGCCCGGGCTCTCGGTGAGTTGCAACATCTGGGTGCGAAACGCCAGCTCGCGCGCGTCACTCGGTGCGTAAGCGTGGAGTAATTGCCGTACCCCAGCGCGACGATCGATCATCGAGCGTGAGTTCAATGCGGCAGATGGAAACAGACGCCCGCCCAGAAACCCAGGTAGGAATCGCTAGCACCACCGGCAACCGGAATCGGCTGTCCTGTAGTCGGTTGAGTCGCTTTCGCTGCCGGCGTGCCTTGATCGGCCGGAACGCGGTGGAAGTTGAAGCCGTAGCGGCGGTAATCCCCGGTGATCAGTACGGCGAGTTGCGAACTCAGGTTGTAACTGACGTTGACACCCAGATCCATGCCGTCGGCTTCCGCCTTGGGGAACCAATCCGGGCTTGCAACTTCGCCTTTGCCTTTACCCAGGCTGGATACGGGGCGGTACGCCAGCGCGAGGCCCAATCCGAAATCACCGAAGTTGAATTGGCTGTCGAGGCCAAAGCGAAAGTAGTGATAGGTGACATCCGGTAAGAAATAGCCAGGCGCAATCTCGGTGCTGAGCTTGTGAGCACCAGGGCCGGCACTGAAACCGAATTGATGCGCTCCCATAGGCACGCGCAGGTGCAGAGCGAAGTGATAATCCTGCTCTGACATCGTGGTCGACTTGGCCGGCTGCGCGGCGGTGGTCGCCGTTGCAGGGATTGCGGCTGATTGCGTTTGCCCGCTGATGCTCTGTTCGAACACGCCCACAACGCCCAAATTCGCCGCCATTCCGCGGCTGAAGAACGCAGCGGGGTACAAGCCAAAGGAAATGCGCGGCGCGATCAGGCCGGCGTTCTCTTGACCCAAGAGCTGTTTGTACAGCGCATCCTTGGGCGTCCAATTGCGGATCACCGCGCCCAGTTGCAACGCCGCGTAGAACGGTGAAGGCCCAGGGCCTTCGTCGACCTCGGGTTCATCGGGCGGAGGAGTCGGTTCTTTCTCTGCAGCCGCCGGCTTCGCCGCTGGCTCTGGTTTTTCCTCTGGAGCAGGCTCAGGAGCGGCGGCGGGGGCTTCAGCCGCGGCTGGCTCAGGGGGTGTAGGAGTATCGGCCATGCCCGCGAGTGCGGCCTCGACATTGGTCGTCAGGTTCTTATCAATTTCCTTGAGCAGCCCAGGGTACCCGGACGCTTCAAGTGGGAACTCGCTGAGCAGCTTGCCGTCGTTGGCGTAGACGTTCACTTGCAGCTGCCAGGTCTTGCCCACCAGCGCGACCTTCCCCACCACAAATGCCTTTACGCCGCTGGCGCTTCCGGCGCTGCGCATTTCCTTCAGGCTGCCTGCGGTGGGCGGCTTGGTTGTCTTGTCGAGCGGGTGCCCGGCTTGCTCTAACGCTTTATTCGCGTGGCGCGTGCACTCTTGGCTCTTCTGACCGCTGAACGGAACCACCATCAGCTTCTCGCTGGCCCACGCGGGCAGACTGATCAGCGTGAAGGCGCTGAGCAGGGCGGGAAGAAGAAAGGAACTGGGTTTCGGCATGGAGTTCCTGAATCAACGTGCGTTACTGAACGGTGCCCGCGGCCACCGCGTTCACCCAATCCGTAATGCACTGCACTTGCTGCGCTGAGCTTGGAGGCAAACCGAAGGGCATCTGCATGCCCCCAGCCGCGGCGCCACACATCGGACTGGGCTGGAGCTTCTTCAGCAGGTAGCTGTTGGCTGGGTTGACGGTGTCGATATACTTTTCTGCAGCGCAGGTTGCAGATGCCACGCCGCGCAGGCGAGCTGCGACACCCGCGGTTTGCAGATCGGGCGGAAAGACGTTGGGCACGTGACACGCGATCCCGTTGCACCCGCCGTGGTCGCCCATCTGATTGAACACCGTGTTCGGCGCATCGCAAACGGCACTGCCGCCGCCCCCTCCACTTCCACCGGGTGTTCCCCCTGTGCCGCCACCGCCGATCGGCGTTCCACCCGTGCCGCCGGAACCGCCGGAACCGCCAGAACCGCCGCCGCCTGTCGTTGCGGTACTGCCGCCCGCGGGATTGAAGAAAGCATTCTGATTGTCGAGCTTAGAAGCGCACCCCACTGCTCCAGTGAGTTGGGCAAGGAAGAGTGCCGCCACAGCAACGGGCAGCAAAGCGGTCACGCGGTGAGTTAACTGGCGAATCATTGATATCCAGGTCCCGCGGAGGGGTCG